>JAMXCY010000057.1 GCA_024543015.1 Candidatus Omnitrophota bacterium
TGCCTTTAATGCTAAATTAACGCTGGAGATATTGAAAGGCAAGAAGGGACCCCAGCGCGATATCGTTTTGCTCAATGCCGGCTGCGCCATCTATGCGGTGAATAAAACCTCTTCGATAAAAGAAGGTATTGCTAAAGCCGCTGAATCTATTGACTCCGGGGAAGCATTAAAGAAGCTGGAACTTTTAAAACAGTTTACCAATAGATGATTTTAGATAAGATTGTTGAAGAGAAAAAAAAAGAAATTAAGCAAGCCAGGGAAAAGGTGCCTTTGGCGCAGTTAATCCAGAGCTCAGCCTCTTTTACCGGGCAGCTGCGCGGTTTTAAAGAAGCAATTGCTCAAGCAGGTAAGCTGAACCTGATTGCCGAGATAAAGAAAGCCTCACCTTCTCAAGGAGTGTTCCGAGAACACTTCGACCCTGTAGCAATTGCTCAAAGTTACCAAGCAGCCGGCGCTTGCGCTCTATCTATTCTCACCGATAAAATTTTTTTTCAAGGAGACATCGCTTTCCTTAAATTAGTAAAAAAAGCAGTAAAGCTGCCAATCCTGCGCAAAGACTTTATTATTGACGAGTATCAGATTTATCAGTCTGTTTGTGCCGGAGCCGACGCCATACTTTTAATTGGGCAACTATTATCAAAAGAAAAGTTATCCGATTTTTTGCGCTTGTGCGCTAAGCTGAATCTGGATGCAGTCTCTGAGGTACACAGCGAGGAAGACTTAGATAAAGTCCTCTCTGCAGGTGCTGAGATTATCGGAATCAATAACCGTAATTTGCGGACATTTGAAGAAAATTTAGAGGTTACTGAAAAGTTAATTAAAAAGATTCCCAAAGGAAAAATAATTATCAGTGAAAGCGCGATTAAGACTGCGCAAGATGTAAAATATCTGCAGGGTTTGGGCGTGAATATTGTTTTAATCGGCGAGGCCTTGATGCGCAGCGAAGATATTAGCGCAGCAGTAAAAGAAATTATGGGATTTGGCTGATGACTAGGATTAAAATATGCGGGATAACTAATGTTGAAGACGCTACCTGGGTGGCTAATTTAAGCGCTGATTATCTGGGTTTAGTGTTTGCCAAAGAATCAAAAAGAAAGGTGAACCTGGAGAATGCTCAGGAAATAGCAAGGGTTGTGCCGCCGTATATCCAAAAGGTAGGACTTTTTGTTAATCAAGAGCCTGATCTAGTCAATAAAATCCTAGAGCTTTATAAGCTTGAGCTACTCCAATTTCACGGAGAAGAAACACCCCAATATTGCCAGCAGTTTAAAGGAAAAGCAAAAATTATCAAGGCCTTCAGGATAAAAGACGAAGAGAGTTTAAGTCAGATTTCCCAATATGATGTTGATTTTTATCTATTAGATGCCTTTATTGAAGGAGAACAGGGAGGCACAGGAGAGAATTTTAATTGGGACTTGGCGCTTAAAGTTAAAGAATTTGGCCGGCCGATATTTTTAGCCGGTGGGCTTAAACCGGATAATGTAGTAGAGGCAATCAAGAAGGTGGAGCCTTTCGCAGTGGATGTTTCTTCAGGAGTAGAAGCCTCACCGCGGCGCAAAAGCGTAGAGTTAATGCAGGAATTCATCAACAAAGTAAGGAAAATAAAATGAGCAAGATACCTGATAATCAAGGTTACTTCAAGGAATTTGGTGGGAAATTTGTTCCCGAGACCCTGATGCATGCCTTGGCCGAATTGCAAAAAGAATATTTTTGCGCCCGGCGCGATAAGAAATTCAACAAGGAACTAAAGTATTATTTAGGGCAATATGCCGGACGGCCCACCAGCCTATATTTTGCCAGGCGTCTGAGTAAGGCATTGGGCGGGATAAAGATTTATCTTAAACGTGAAGACCTTCTACATACCGGGGCTCATAAAATAAATAATACTCTGGGCCAGGCCTTGTTAGCGCTGCGGATGAAAAAGCCCAGGATTATTGCCGAGACCGGGGCCGGCCAACACGGCGTAGCCACGGCTACGGTAGCTGCACTTTTTGGCCTGCAATGTGATGTCTATATGGGCACAGAAGATATCGAGCGCCAGGCCTTAAATGTCTTTCGGATGAAGTTATTGGGAGCACGTGTTGTGCCTGTGCATTCGGGCTCGAAGACCTTGAAAGACGCCTGTAATGAGGCTATTCGCGACTGGGTCACCAACGTGCGCCAGACTCATTATATTATCGGTTCAGTAGTTGGGCCGCATCCCTATCCTTTGATGGTCAGAGACTTTCAAGCCGTTATTGGGCAAGAAGCCAGGAGGCAAATCTTACAGCTAGAGAAGAGGTTGCCCAACTATCTAGTAGCCTGTGTGGGTGGAGGCTCAAACTCCCTGGGCTTGTTTCATCCATTCTTTAAGGACAAAAAGGTAAAGTTTATTGGCGTAGAAGCAGCAGGCTTGGGCCTGGTTTCTAAGAAGCATGCAGCTACTTTAGTTAAAGGAAAACCGGGTATTTTACATGGCAGCAAAAGTTATCTTTTACAGGATAAAGACGGCCAGGTAAATATTGCTCATTCAATCGCTGCCGGGCTTGATTATCCCGGGGTAGGGCCGGAACATTCCTATTATAAAAAAATAGGCCGGGCTAAATATGTAGTAGCTTCAGACAAAGAAGCCCTGGCTGGTTTTAAATTGCTCTCCCAAGTTGAAGGGATCATCCCTGCTTTAGAATCGGCTCATGCGATTGCCTACCTTAAAAAGGTTGCTCCGCGTTTAGGCCGGAATAAAATCGTGGTTGTTTGTCTTTCCGGCCGCGGGGATAAAGACGTGGATATTATTAAGAGGTATATATGATGAATAGGATTGAACAAAAATTTAAGGAACTACGCCAGCAAAAGAAGAAGGCCTTTATTGCTTTTATTACCGCAGGTGACCCTAATTTGTCCACTACCAAAAGACTGGCTTTAGAATTTTCTCAAGTCGGTGTAGATATCCTGGAATTAGGGGTGCCTTTTTCCGACCCCTTAGCTGATGGACCGACCATTCAGGCCGCCTCGCAGCGCGCACTCAAAAACAAGGTCAATCTAAAAGATGTCTTAGGATTGGTAAAAAGCTTAAGGCAAAAGACTCAAACGCCAATTGCCCTTTTGACTTATTATAATATTATTTTCCGTTTCGGCATTAAGGATTTTGTGAAAGAAGCAAAGGCCTCAGGCGTAGATGGGGTGATTGTCCCGGATTTACCCGTGGAGGAGGCAGGAGAGTTAATTAAAGCGGCAAAAAAGAAAAGCTTGGCCACTATATTTTTGCTAGCCCCTACATCAGACAAACAAAGGATAAAGAAAATCTCAGCCAGCTCTTCGGGTTTTATCTATTATGTTTCCTTAACCGGCACAACGGGGGTAAGAAAAAGCTTACCCCGGGAGTTAATAAAGCAAGTGCGCCGGATAAAAAGAATTACCTCTAAGCCTGTTTGTGTAGGCTTTGGGGTCTCTGAGCCTGCGCAGGCCAGATGGATTGCCCGAGTTGCTGATGGAGTAATCGTAGGCAGTGCGATTATCAAACGCATAGAAAATAATTTAGGCCAGAGTGGCTTAGTGCCTAAGGTGACAAAATTTGTGCGAGGCTTTAGAGAGGCGATATGACTCACGCGATAATTTTAGCAGGCGGATGGGGAAGAAGGTTCTGGCCAAAGTCACGCCGCAAGCTGCCCAAACAACTTCTCGCGCTTTTTCAGAAGCATTCTCCACTGCAAAATCTATTTAATATTATAAAGTCAGAAATCCCTAAAGAGAGAATCTGGGTAGTGGCTAATCAAGAATATGCCTCTAACCTGCGCAAGCAGCTGCCTGGCTTATCCCGGAGAAACTTTTTAATCGAACCGCTCTCCAGAAATACGGCAGCGGCAATAGGTTTGGCTTCGGTAATAATCAAAAAGATAGACCCCCAAGCGGTTACGGTTGTTTTATCCAGCGACCACAGGCTTGGACAAAAAAAGCGTTTCTTGCGGACAATAAAGGCCGCTGCGAAGTTAGCTCAAGAGCGCAACGCCTTAGTTACAATAGGTATTCGTCCCTATCGCCCGGCGCAGGGGTATGGATATCTGAAAATAGTTCAAAATTCAAAGTTTCCACCTACGCCAGGGCTTCGGCGGACAAGCAAAGTTCAAAGTGAAAAGATATACAAAGTGGAGAAGTTTGTAGAGAAGCCGAGCCTCAAAAAGGCAAAGGCCTATCTGCGCAGCAAAAGATATCTCTGGAATAGCGGAATTTTTGTCTGGAAGGCCGAAACTATTCTTAAAGAGATTAAAAAGCATTTGCCTGATGTTTATTCCGGCTTACAAAGAATAGAGCAGGCCTTGGAGGGACGGCAATACAAAAGCCGCTTATTTAAAGAATACAGTAAATTTAAACATATTTCTATCGATTACGGTGTGATGGAGAAAGTCCGCAATATCTATACGGTAGCAGGCAATTTTTCCTGGCAAGACATAGGTTCTTGGGAGGATATTTCTTCACTCTCTTTAAGTAAAGATAACCGAGGCAATATTATTCAGGGTTTGCACAAAGGAATTGAGACCAAAAATTCAGTTATCTTAAGCGAAAAAGAACATCTAATCGCTACCTTGGGGGTTGAGGACTTGATCATTGTCCAGACCCCGGGCGCTACTTTGGTCTGCAGCAAGGATAAGGCCCAGGAAGTAAAGAAGCTTACCGAGATTTTAGAAAAAGACCAGCGTCTTAAAAAATACTTGTGATGCGCATATTAGCATTGGATCTGGGAGAGAAAAATATCGGCCTGGCTATTAGCGATAAGCTAGGCTGGACAGCGCAGGGGCTGCCTACCTTAAGGCGCCAGGCTCAAGATAAAGATATTTGCGCTATTGCCGATATAGCGAAAGAAAATTGCGTTACCGAGATTGTAGTGGGGATGCCCATTAATATGAACGGTACCCTGGGAAAGAGTGCTCAAGCAGTGGCTGCCTTTTTGGAAGATTTAAAAAAGAAGGTAACCCTGCCAATTAAAGTTTGGGATGAGCGTTTGACTTCGTTGCAGGCAGAGAAGGTCTTATTAGAACAAGACCTGAGTAGAAAAAAACGCAAACACAAAATTGACCGCCTGGCGGCACAATTAATCCTGCAAAATTATCTAGATTCAAAGACTAACCCCTAAGATGTATAAAAAAACCAGATTAGATAACGGATTAACCGTAGTTAGCCACTATATGCCCAAGCGTGTCTCTGTTTCTTTGGGGATATGGATCAAGGTCGGTTCAAGATACGAACAAGCGAGAATAAACGGTATCTCGCATTTCCTGGAACATCTTTTGTTTAAGGGCACAAAAAAGCGCACTTGTGAGGAAATTAAACAGTCCATTGAAGGGATAGGCGGCTCCCTCAATGCTTTTACCTCAGAGGAACTAACCTGTTATTTGACCAAGATCCCCGGCAAATATATAGGCCCTGCCTTAGATGTCTTAGCCGATATGGTCTTCAACGCTAATTTAGCTCCTGGAGATATCGAGTTGGAGCGCAAGGTCATTTTAGAAGAAATCAGGATGTATAAGGATTTACCCGGCCATTACGTCTCGGATCTTTTAACCAAACTCCTCTGGCCCCGTCAGCCCTTAGGAATGAACATAGCCGGAGAAGCTGAAAGTGTGGGAACAATAAATAGAGAAGGCCTGTTTACCTATCGGCAGAGGTTTTATCAAGCGAATAATATTGTTGTAGTTGCCTGTGGGGCTCTTGAGCATCAGGAACTTCTTAAGAAGTGTCAGAGAGTTGTTCCTTCTTTAGGTCAGAGTCAAGGCAATGCTTTCCTTCTGGCTCAAGAGAGGCAAACCAGCCCGCAGTTTAATTGCTACGTTAAAGATACAGAGCAGACGCATTTAGCGCTGGGAATGCATGCCTTAGCCAGAAACCACCCTGAGCGTTTCTGTCTCGGCCTTCTACACGTCATTCTGGGCGCAAATTTGTCCAGCAGGTTATTTCGCGAAGTCAGAGAAAGGCGAGGTTTGGCTTATGAGATCGGCACCTCTGTGAAATTCTATCAGGATACAGGGGCCTTTGTTGTGCATGCCGGAGTAGATAATCGCCGAGTGCAAGAAACCCTGGAAGTTATTTTAGAGCAGTTGAGAAAGATTAAGAAAAATAAGGTTGGCCGGGAAGAGTTAAAAAGGGCAAAAGAATATTATGTTGGACAGCTGAGGCTAGCTCTGGAAGAAACTGTTGACCATATGATTTGGCTGGGAGAAAATTTTATTTCTCTGAATAAATTCCTTCGGGCTGAAGAAATCATCCGGAGAGTAAAAAGAATAAACCCCGATCAGTTGAAGCGCCTGGCCAAGAGCATCTTGGAGGATAATAACCTAAGTTTGGCCTTGATTGGGCCGCTTAAGGATAAAGATAAACAACGGATAAAGAAAAGGTTAAGCTTTTAAGATGAAGGGCTCAATTAAGTTATTTAATATATTTGGCATCTCCATTAAAATCCATATCACCTTTCTCTTGCTTCCGCTTTTGTTTGGGCACTTTTATGGATTGCGCGGAATCTTTCTTATTCTTTTTGTGTTTTGTTGTGTAACCATGCACGAATTGTGCCACAGCTTGCAGGCTAAGGCTTTTGGAGTAAAGGTTGATCAGATAATTTTGCTTCCTATTGGCGGGGTGGC
>JAMXCY010000005.1 GCA_024543015.1 Candidatus Omnitrophota bacterium
ATATCTACAGTTCCTTCCGGCAATTCCCGGACAATATCAAAGAATCTTTTAGCTGGTATGGTGATTCCGCCTTCTTCTATAATCTCCATGGGCAGGTTTAGTGAAATTCCTACATCCAGATCTGTGACTGCCATGTGGATTTTTCCTTTTTGGGTTTCCATCAGGAGGTTGGATAGAACGGGCAGCGTAGCTTTTGTGGAAATAACACTTTGGAGTGTCTGGATTGCTTTCAATAAGGGTTCTTTCGAGGTTTTGAATTTCATTTTAAGTCCTCCTTATATAAACATAGTGATAAAGAAATAGTAGTTGTAGTAGTAATCTTTGGGAAACAGTGGATAAGGTTATTACCTTAATAAAATCACTGTATAGCGATTACAACAAGCTGTGGATAAGGTGTATATTGTATCCACAGCTTATCCACAAGAGCACTTGGCACTGAATGAGTGTGGCTCATCCGCTTTTGATATCCACAGTTAAACGGTCAACTAAATTCCTTAATTGTGTGTCTTCTTTTAAGATGCCTTGAATTTTATCGTAAGCATGTAAAACCGTGGTATGGTCTCTACCGCCAAAATATCCCCCTATTTCCGGCAAAGAAAAGTCGGTTAAAGAACGAGCTAAGTACATGGCGATCTGGCGCGGGTAAACCACGGCCCGGTTTCTTCTTTTAGCTTTCATGTCTAAGATGCGCAGGTCAAAATGCGCGGCCACCTTCTTCTGGATGGAGTCGATAGAAATCTTTTTCTCCTCCAGGAACATATCTTTTAACACAGAATGGGCTAGTTCCAGGGTAACTTTTTGGTTGGTCAGCGATGAATAGGCCGCCACGCGTATCAACGCCCCTTCTAATTCACGGATGTTCCGCCGGACTTTTTCGGCAATGAAAAAGACTACCTCATCGGGAAAATCAATGTGGTTTTGCTCGATTTTCTTGCGCAAAATGGCAGTGCGGGTCTCTAGATCCGGGGCTTGGATGTCAGTAATTAACCCCCATTCAAAACGGGAGATCAGCCTCTCTTCCAGCGCAGGGATATCTTTAGGCGGACGGTCGCTGGAGAGCACAATCTGTTTATGGGCGTCGTAGAGGACGTTAAAGGTGTGGAAGAATTCTTCCTGCGTTGATTCCTTGCCGGCAATAAAATGGATGTCATCGATTAAGAGGATATCGACATTGCGATATTTTTCTCTGAAATTGGCTGTTGAGCGGTGCTGGATAGCGCTGATTAATTCATTGGTAAACTTTTCGCTAGAAATATAGGTTACCTTAAGCTTAGGGGTCTTTTGTAAAACGAAGGCGCCAATGGCCTGCATTAAATGGGTTTTACCTAGGCCTACCCCCCCATAGATAAACAGCGGATTATAAGAACGGGCCGGAGATTCGGCAACGGCCAAGGAAGCTGCATGGGCAAAGCGGTTACTGGGGCCTACTACAAAATTCTCAAAGCTGAAACGGGGGTTAAGCCCAAGCCTTTGTTGGTCTTGAGGTTCTGTTTTGCTGGAGCTGCGGGAAAACCAACGCTTAGGTTTGGGTTTTTCCCGGGGCTCCTCATTGGGCAGCTGTTGGGCTACCAATACTTTTACCGCCGCATCTTCTTTTTGCGCAGTTAATTTTAAGGCTTGTTTAATCTGGCCCAGATAATGGTCTTTGATCCAGCCCTGGAAGAATTTGTTGGGCACTTCCAGGGTTAAGGTGTTTTCGGAAAACTCCTTTACCCTGATCGGGCGAAACCAGGTTTCCCAGGTTTGCTCGCCCAGGCTGCGCTTGACTTCTTCTAAAACGCCAGACCAGATTTTAGCTGCTTCTCGCTCCATAA
The DNA here is from genome assembly GCA_024543015.1 of Candidatus Omnitrophota bacterium. GTDB lineage: Bacteria > Omnitrophota > Gorgyraeia > JAFGHF01 > JAFGHF01 > JAMXCY01. The sequence goes on from JAMXCY010000005.1 coordinate 1,815, forward strand.
CCTTGGGCTCCATTTGTTATTCACACCTTATCCACAGGATGATTCAGCAGTACTTGTGTGAAAAATGCCCGTTTCCCGGGAATGATGCGCTATTATATCAAAGCAAAAAAACTTTTGCAAGCAAATTTTTAAAAAAGAAAAATCTGCTTCGATAGATTTCGCTTGACTTCAAGAAATTTTATGTTATAATTTCCTCCTATTATGAAAAAGACACTCAAGCCAAAATCCAATCTTAAAAGAAAAAGAAAGCACGGCTTTCGCCACCGGATGTCTACAGCTTCCGGTAGGGCATTGATTGCGCGCCGACGCCGCAAAGGTAAAAAGAAGCTTAGCACATGAGCCCTAAGCAGGCAGTTAACAAGCAAGAAAAACTTAAGGACAGCCGTGAATTTAAAGAAATTTATGCGCGGGGCCATAGGTTAAGCGGGCCCCATTTAACTATTCACCACAAACCAAACCACCTGCAAATTAACCGGCTGGGTTTGTCAACGAGCAAAAAGCAATTCAAGTTAAGCGTCCAGCGGCACTATATCCAACGCTGTCTGCGCGAGGCATACCGCCTGAACAAAGACCGTTTTTTACCCGGACACGATATAGTCATCAGCGCACGAAGATGGGAAAAAGGCAAATTACACTTTAGAGAGATAAAAGATGAGCTTCTTTTTCTGGCTCAAAAGGCCAAACTGCTCAAAGCGGAGTATGGACAATGAAATTTTTACACGCCCTTGATCAGACCTGCGCAAAAAGCGCACTCTTCGCAGTTAATTTTTATCGTAACTATATATCTTGCTTGATGTTACCACGATGCCGTTTCTATCCTAGTTGTTCTGCTTATACCAGCGAAGCGATTAAGAAAAAAGGGTTGGGGCGTGGCCTAGTCTTATCTTTAAGACGCCTGTTGCGTTGCCATCCATTTAACCGAAACAATTTTTACGATCCTGTTCGATAGGAGATGAAGTTTATGAGTAAAAAGGCAGCACTAGCTTTTTTTCTATCTCTTTTAGTAATTATTAGTTACAACTACTATACCAGCAAAAAATACCCTCCCCTACCTCAAGAGGTTCTCCCACAGCAGCAACAAGAGCGTGTCTCTTTTCCTGTTGCCTCGCAGGAGCCGCTGTTTGAAGAAACAAGCAGCCTCTCTTCTTTTCCTTTAGCCAAGGGGGCTAAAGATATTGTGGTGGAAACAGATTTGCTGCGCTTGGTAATCACCACAAGCGGTGCCAGGATTAAGAGCTGTCAGCTTAAAGGCTACCCTGAGGAAAGAATAACCCCCAAGGCCGTTCAAGCACAGATGAGGCAAATCCAACAGGGCTTATTCCAGGCTACAGGAAAAAGAGCAGAGTCTCTTGGGCACGAACAGAAAAAGCTGGAGCTTTTGCTCCAGAAGATTGAACAAAGGCCGGAGATGGCTGAGTTAGTTTCCTTAGCAGCCAGCGCTGGCACTGACTTTGCTCCGACTATTGTATTTGGGGGTGACAAAAATGTACACCCGGATTTGAACACGGCTTTATATCAATGTAACCAGTATGGTTTGAAATTAAGCGCAGGACAGCCACAGGGACAAGTTACATTTTTGTACACCGATGACCAAGGACGCAAGCTCAAGAAGGTCTTCTCGTTCTCTAACTATAACTATGCCATAGGGTTAAACATTGACTTTCAGGGCTGGAGCGAAGTCGATACTTCATTAACCGAGCATTTTCTGTTGTATTATGGGCCGGATGTGGGCCTGCCCCAGGCTGAGCGCGGAAGAAGGACTTTTGGCTATCAGGGACCGGTGACTTATTTTCTCAATGCCCAAAAGGGTTGGGTAAAAAGGGAAAAATACACTCGCGAGGAGAGTGACATTTTTGTACATCGCCAACATCCTGGTAAAATTGGTTGGGTAGGCTTAGAAAATAAGTATTTTTTGGCTGCACTTATCCCCTATGAGCCTGCAGAGGCAGTAGTGGTCGAAAAAAATAGATACGGTGAACACAAAATAGCCCTAAAAGTACCATGGAAAGGTTCAAGGAGCTACGATTTCCGTCTTTATTTAGGACCAAAAAAGGTAGAGCGACTAAAGGAGATTGGCGTAACTCTTGATAAGGCAATAGATTATGGATTTTTCGGGGCGATTGCCCGCTTGATTTACAAGATTTTGCTTTTCTTCTCCCGTTGGACAAACAACTTTGGTTGGGCGATTGTGCTGTTATGTTTAGTGGTCAAGATAGTCTTTTACCCCTTAACCCACCGTAGTTTCGAGTCTATGCAGAAGATGCAGCAGGATATGAAGACCATCCAGCCAGAAATGAATGCAGTGCGGGAAAAGTTCAAAGATAACCCGCAGAAGCTCAATAAAGAGATTATGGCCCTTTACCGCAGAAGAGGCGTAAATCCTATGGCCAGCTGCCAGAGTGGTTGTTTACCTTTATTGCTGCAGATGCCGGTGTTCTTTGCTCTTTATGCGGTGCTCTACAACTCTATTGAACTGCGAGCTACCCCCTTTCTGTGGCTACAAGACCTTTCAGCTAAGGACCCTTATTATATCCTGCCTGTTTTGATGGGGATCAGCATGTTTGTGCAACAGAAGCTTACTGGTATGGGTGCGGCCGGTGGCGGGGCTCAGCAAGAACAGGCTAAGATGATGGCCATTATGATGCCTTTATTATTAACCTGGATTTTTGCTAGCTTACCTTCCGGCGTAGTGCTCTATTGGTTTGTCTTTAACCTGGCTACCTCCTTACAACAAGTTTTGATTCGGAAGAAGCAGCTAGCAACCGGGAGTTGAAGCAGAAATGAAGACCATAGAAATAGAAGGTCGGACTTCTCGGGAGGCAATCAAAGTGGCCTTGAAGCAACTAGGCGTTGCCCGCCACCAGGTCAAAATAGAAATCCTTGCCGAAGAAGATAAAGGCCTCTTTGGAATGAAAGGGGCAAAACCAGCCCGCGTAAGAGTTACCTTGAAGACATGAGATTTTGCTTGACAAAACCGGTTGAATTTTATACAATAAACTTAAAATAAGCACATCTTCCCTACTTTCCACGTGGAAACATTTCACGTGGAAACATTTCACGTGGAAACATTTCACGTGGAAACTTTTTCCCCATGGGCAAAACTATTGCTATTTGTAGTCAAAAAGGGGGAACTGGCAAAACCACTTCTGCTATAAATATTTGCGCCTATTTGGCTTTGGCCAAAAAGAAGATTTTGCTAGTGGATATTGACCCCCAGGGTAACGCTACCAGCGGCCTCGGTATAGACAAAAGTGTTGTTAAGCAGAGTATCTATAACATCCTTTTGGAGCAAACCGGGGTTGTTGAAATTATTATGCCTACTGCCCTGCCTAACCTCCTGTTAGTCCCCTCCAATCTTGACCTTACTGGTGCTGAAGTTGAGCTTGTAGGTACCATGGGCCGGGAATCCCGCTTAAAAAAGGCCTTAGCAATAGTCAAAGACCAGTACGATTTCATCTTTATTGATTGTCCGCCTTCCTTAGGACTACTTACCATTAATGCGCTTACTGCCTGTGATTCCGTAATCATCCCTATCCAGTGTGAATACTTTGCCTTAGAAGGGTTAAGCCAGCTGGCGCGGACAATGGATTTAATAAAAGATAATTTAAACCCCGAGATAGAGATCGAAGGTGTGCTCTTAACCATGGCGGATTATCGCACTAATCTGACTAACGAAGTAATCAATGAAGCCAGAACCTATTTCAAAGACAAGGTTTACGAAACAGTAATTCCTCGTAATATTCGTTTAAGCGAGGCGCCTGGCTTTGGAAAACCCATTGTTTTATACGACCGCGCCTCAATTGGTGCGCAGAAGTACCTGCAGCTTTGCCAAGAGATACTGGGAACAGAAATCGTTGAAGATATTAACAATGCATTACCATTAACAGGACTAAAGGAGGAATCCGATGCAGAAAAAGGTACTAGGTCGGGGCTTGAGCGCCTTGATGCCGGAAAAATCAACTGAGTCAGGAGCAAAGCTAGTAACCTTAAAGATTAGCGAAATTAGCGCAAGCCGGTTTCAACCGCGTAAAAAGACCAATCCTGAGAAAATGGAAGAGCTGATTGCCTCCATTAAAGAAAAAGGGGTTATTCAACCTGTCTTGGTGCGGCCTAAAGACGGTGGTTATGAATTAATTGCTGGCGAAAGAAGATTAAGTGCAGCAAAAAAGCTGGGCTTTAGGCAACTTCCTGTAATTATTAAAGATGTGGAAGATGCCGAGGCCTTACAATTAGCTTTGATTGAGAACATCCAAAGGGAAGAACTCAACCCACTGGAAGAAGCCCAGGCCTACCAGCAACTAATCAGTGAATTTGGTTATAGCCAGGAAAAAATTGCCCGCGTAGTTGGTAAAAACGCTAGCTCTGTTTCTAACACATTGCGGCTATTAAAGTTACCAGTAACAATTCAAGATGCCTTGCGCCAAGGATTGATCTCCATGGGCCATGCCCGTACCATTTTAGCTATTAAAGGTTTGGTTGAGCAAGAGCGGATTTTCAAACGGACAGTTGCTAAGCGCTTGTCAGTGCGAGAGTTAGAGAATATTATCACTCGCCGGCTAGGCGGTTTTAAACGAAAAAAAGCAGTATCCCGCGATCCACACCTGGTGGCTTTGGAAGAGCAAATCCAGCGGATTTTAGGTACGAAAGTACGCATTATTACTCGGCGCAAAAGGGGAAAGATTGTCATTGAGTATTATTCAAATAGCGACTTGGAAAGAATACTAAAACTTTTAAAAAGTACTAAGTAAAAATATTTAGTAAACTTTTTTTGACACTCGTAACATTTCAAAATAAAAGAGTTAAGTAAAAACAACTTTTAGTAATTTGAGAAGATATCTTGAGTGAGGGGGGTAAATGACCGAACAGACTTTAGTCCTGATTAAGCCGGATGGATTAAAAAAATCCCTAACTGGCAATATCCTGACCCGGCTTTCGGAAACCAAACTGGAAATTGTGGCTGTTAAGATAACCCGGGTTAGCCGTGAGCTGGCTGAAGAACACTATCAACAGATGAAAGAGAAGCCCTTTTTTAAAGAGCTGATTGGCTACATTCGCGGGGAGTTGCACCAAAGGCACAAGGTTATGGCCATGGTCTATTGGGGCGAAGGGGCTATTGCCAAGGTGCGCCAGCTGACTGGATCGACTAATCCCGAAGAGGCTGATCCTGTTTCCATTCGCGGGGCCTACGGGCGGATTACCACTAAAGGCATTTACGAAAATGTGATCCATACCTCCACAGATAAGAAAGAGGCCGAGAGGGAAATCAAACTCTGGTTTTCTCCGGATGAAATCATTGTTAAAAACATGTATCCTATTAAAATTGTTGAAGAGAGTAAGGCAAAGAAGAGAATTTGGGCATAATAAATTTAGCTATAAGCTGGAAAAGGGAATATCCATGATCAAGAGCATGACCGGTTACGGTAAAGGCAAATCAATCGGAAAAGCAGGAAGCGTTACTGTAGAGTTAAGGAGCTTAAACCATAGATATTTTGATCTGATTGTGCGTCTTCCCAACCATCTCTGTGTGTTTGAAGATAAAGTGAGGGATTGCCTGAAGAAAAGACTCAAAAGAGGCAGAATAAATCTTGCGGCCATCTGGGAGGGCAAAGAAAAGGCGAAAGCCGCATTCTCCCTGGACCTGAATTTGGCTAAAAAATACCACCGCGAGTTTTCCAGATTAAAAAGACAGCTCAACCTTAAGGATGAGCTAAGAATCGAACAAATCATCTCTAGGCCCGAGGTGATTACTTACGAACAGAACAGGGAAAGAGCGGATAAAGTTTGGCCGCATCTCAAAAAAGCCTTAAGCTTAGCCTTAGAGAACTTAGAGCGCATGCGTCAGGCCGAAGGCAAAAGACTGATGTCTGATTTATTAAGAAGAGTCAAGCGGGTGCGCTATTGCCTGGGGAATATTGAAACACAGCTTCCCAAAGTAATTGGCAGATATAGAAAAAATGTGCTGCGTAAAGTAAAGGCGCTTTCTGGAATTAAAAAACTCGACCGGGATAGGATTGCTGAAGAAGTGGCTCTGTTTATGCGCAATAGCGATGTTAGCGAGGAACTGACGCGGATCAAGAGCCATCTTAAAGGTTTTAAAACGGCCTTGCACAAACAAACAGAGGTGGGCAAGGAATTAGATTTTATCGCCCAGGAACTATTTCGCGAGGCTAACACTATTGGCGCCAAAGCCAGTGATTTCAAGATTTCGCGCTGGGTGATTAAGATGAAAAGCCAAATTGAGAAGATGCGCGAACAACTGCAAAACGTGGAATAGATGAAGAGCTTGCGCGAAAAGCTTAGAAAGGGGAAGCTCTTTATTATCTCTGCGCCCTCGGGCTCAGGGAAAACTACTCTTTGTCAGAAGCTGATTCTTGGCCTATCGGGTAAAAGGCGCCTGGTGAGTTCGATCTCTACGACTACGCGCAAGATACGCAAAGGGGAGACGCAGGGAGAAGATTACTTTTTTATTTCCCAAGCACAGTTTCTAAAGAAAAGGAGAAAGGGCGAGTTCTTGGAGTGGGCCAAGGTCTTGGGCAATTTTTATGGCACCCCGCGCGAATTTGTACACAGGCAGATCAATTGCGGCAGGGACGTACTCTTGAGCATTGACGTGCAAGGTGCGCGCAAGATCAAGCGCAAGGTCTCCGACGCTATTCTTATCTTTATCCTACCGCCCTCTGTTGAAGAGTTAGCCAGGCGCTTAAACGGCCGATCTACCGAAAGCAGCAAAGAAATCAGCCGCCGCCTGAAGCTAGCCAAAAGAGAAATAGCGCGGGCCAGGGAATATGACTATGTAGTCCTTAACGATAAAATCAGCAAGGCGTTGGTGAAGTTGAAAAAAATTATACAACTGGAGCGCAGGAAAAAACCTTGAAGGGAGAAAAATGTCCTACGTAGCGATTCAAGATTTATTAGCTAAGACAGATAGTATTTTTAAATTAGTAGTGTTGGCTTCCAAGCGGGCGGTGGAACTTAACGCCGGAGCACCCAAGATGGTGGAGATTGATACCGAGAAGGTTTCCTCGATTGCTTTAGAGGAAATTGCCCAGGATAAAGTGAAATTGGAGAAGGCCAAAGGCCAAAAATAAACAATGCCCCGCGCAAAAAAAGTGATCTTAGGCGTAACAGGCAGCATTGCTGCCTATAAAGCCTGCGAGATAATCAATCGCCTAAAAGCGCGCAACATCGATGTTACCGCGGTGATGACCAAGGAGGCCGAGGAATTTATCACGCCTCTTACCCTGCAGAGCTTAAGCGCAAATAAGGTGATTCGCGATTTATTCGCCCTGCCGGAAAATGTGCAGCCTGCGCATATTTCCCTGGCCCAGAGCTGCGACTTAGTGTTGATTGCACCGGCTACGGCAAATCTAATCGCTAAATTGGCCTGCGGTATCGCCGACGATGTCTTAAGCTGTCTTTGCCTTTCCACGTCTGCGCCGATAATCATCTGCCCGGCGATGAACGAGAAGATGTTCAAACACAGGATTACCCAGGATAACATCACCCGCTTAAGGCAAGCGGGATACCGTTTCCTTGGTCCGGTAAAAGGGCATTTGGTCTGCGCGAGAGAAGGCATGGGGCACCTGGCAGAGGTTGAGCAGATTGTTAAAGAAGCGGTCAAAATTCTCAAGTGAAGCGGAAAAATAGGCTAAAGATCTTGGTAACTGCCGGGCCAACGCGCGAACCAATCGATCCGGTGCGTTTTATTTCTAATTACTCAACGGGCTTGTTGGGCTATGAGGTTGCCAGAGAAGCCAAGAAAAGGGGACACCGGGTTATTCTAATCAGCGGACCCAGCCCTCTGGCAAAACCAAAAGGCATCCCGGCAACAGATGTGCTTACGGCGCACCAGATGGAGAAAGAGCTGAAGAAAAAATTTAGCTGGTGCAATTGTCTGGTGATGACAGCGGCTATCGGTGATTTTCGGGCTGAGAAAATCGCCAGAACTAAGATTAAAAGAAGTAAAGACAGATTAATCTTAAAGCTTACTAGGAACCCGGATATCTTAAGCGCTCTGGGGCGCGTAAAAGGCCGCAGAATGCTGGTGGGTTGTGCCTTGGAAACAGAAGGTCTAAGGGCCAATGCACAAGCCAAATTAAAGACAAAAAAATTAGACTTAATTGTCGCAACCCAAATGAAGGCAAGCAGTTATCCATTTGGGCAGGCAAGGCTTGATGCCTTGATGATAGATAAGCCAGGCAAAATACGCAAAATCGGCATGGTTACCAAGAGACGTTTAGCCGGAATTTTGCTTGACACTGTAGAAAAAACTTGCTACACTTAAATACCAAGTTACAAAAGGGGGATGGATGAATAGGATCAGAGGTTTCACCTTAATTGAATTATTGGTAGTTATTGCCATTATTGGTATTTTGGCCGGGATGCTCCTGCCGGCAGTAGGCAAAACCAGAGAGCGGGCCAGGCGTGCCGATTGCGCGAACAACCTACGCCAGATAGGTATTGCCTTGCACAATTATGCGACTGACCATAATGAGCATTTTCCGGGAGGCCTGGATGCGCTTTATCCCGATTATATTGATGACTTAGATGTTTTTGCTTGTCCCTCTGTGAGTAGTGGGGGGTCAGGTTCACCCAGCGGCGGAGATTATCTTTATCATAGCGGACTTACAGAAGCCGCTGCTTCTACCGAGGCTTTGCTGGAAGATAAGGCAGGCAACCACGGTGAGGCAGGCAAAAACGTGCTTTATGTTGGCGGACATACTAAGTGGGTTCCTGCCAATTAATGAGCATGCGACTCATAAAACGCGGAATACTTTTTGATTATAGAAGAATTAGTAAAAGATTTTTCTCTGGCGTAGGTGTAATCTAGCTTACGCCTTTTTATTTGGTGGCGTACCCAAGTAGCTAAGGGAGCGGTCTGCAAAACCGCGATGCGTGGGTGCAACTCCCACCGCCACCTCCAATTAGAGGCCGAGGTGGTGAAATTGGTATACACGAGAGACTTAAAATCTCTTGGAGCTTAGCTCCGTGTGGGTTCGAGTCCCACTCTCGGCACCAAGGGCAAATTTGGGCGGTTGGCGCAGTTGGTTAGCGCGTCACGTTGACATCGTGAAGGTCACAGGTTCGACTCCTGTACCGCCCACCACCAAGAAAATTGCCTGTGAAAATAACTTTAATGTACAATATATCCTATTGCAATTACAATTTTCGCAGTGGTATATGCTTTATACTGTTCTAATACCATAAAAAAGGAGCTACAAAATGACCTGGGAAGAAAAGCTGAAGAGCTTAGGCGTGTTGGGCGAATTGCTTCGCGACCCCACTATCTCGGACATTATGGTTAACGGGTCGAAACAGATTTATTACGAACGCCACGGGAAGAAATATCTTTATGACAAAAGAATAAAGACCAATCGTGAAGTGCTGGATATGATTGAGAAGATTTATTCCTGGGAAAGCAAAAGAATAGATAAGCTGATGCCCTTTGCCGATGTCTGTTTGGAAGACGGCAGTCGAGTAAACGCAATTATTCCTCCTCTTGCGCGCATAGGCCCGGTAATCACCATTAGAAAATTTTATCGCGAAATTTCTACGCCCGAGGATTTGATCAAACTGGGCACCCTGACGCCGCTTGCCTCTGAACTGATAGAGAACTGCATGAAAGGAAGGCTAAACATTCTTTTCTCCGGTGGTACAGGTGTAGGCAAAACAACGACTCTACAGATTTACTCCCGTTGTATTGCTCCCCATGAGCGGATTATAGTTATTGAGGATACGCCGGAGCTGAGGCTAATGCAGGAGCACCTAATCTTTATGGAGACCCGCCAGGCCGATGAGAACGACCGGGGAGAGATTACGTTACGCGATTTAATTAGAAATTCACTGCGGATGCGTCCGGACAGAATCATTATTGGTGAGGTGCGTGGGGCAGAGGCCATAGATATGATTCAGGCTATGGCGGTGGGCCATAGCGGATGCCTGGGGGTAATCCACGGCAATTCTCCCGTTGACGTAATTGCCCGCTTGGAAACGATGATTTTGATGTCGGGAATTAATATGGCCTTGAGAGAGGTGCGCAAGCAGATAGCCTCAACTATAGATTTAGTAATTCACCAGAGTAAATACACCGACGGCTCCAGAAAAATTACCCATATTACTGAGCTGGAAGGTATGCGTGGGGAGGAGATAGTTTACCATGATCTTTATGCCTTTGATTTTGAGGGATTGGATAAAAAGGGCAAGGTCATCGGAGAGCTTAAACCCACTTTCAGGCATTATCCTAATTTCTTCCAGGAATTCCAGAGATTAGGGTTAAACTTAGATAAGGTATTTGCTCGACGATGAATTTACAATCCTTACGCCATAGCTGCGCACATGTTTTAGCGGCGGCTGTCAAAGGACTTTATCCTAAGACAAAATTAGGTATTGGTCCGGCTATTGCCGATGGTTTCTACTACGACTTCCAGCGCGAGAAACCTTTTTCTTTGGAAGAGCTGGCAAAGATAGAGAAGAAGATGCGCCAGCTGATCAATAAAAACGATAGATTCGAAAAGGAAGTTTTAACTGAGCCCCAGGCGCGCAAGCTGTTTAAAAAGTTAAAAGAGCCGTTTAAATTGGAACTCCTGGAGGATATTTCCGAGAAAGAAATCTCTATTTATCATAGCGGCAAATTCCTTGATCTTTGCCGCGGACCACATGTTACCTCGACAGGCGAGATTAAATTCTTTAAATTGCTTTCTGTAGCCGGGGCCTACTGGCGAGGAAATGAAAACAACCCGATGCTCCAACGCATCTACGGCAGTTGTTTCTTAAGCGAAAAAGAGCTGAAAAATTATCTACACCTTAAAGCAGAAGCCAAAAAGCGCGACCACAGAATTTTAGGCCCAAAATTAGGACTATTTAGTTTTTCCGAGGAGGTTGGGCCAGGCCTCGTGCTCTATCATCATAAGGGTGCGCTGCTGCGTTCTTTGATTGAGGACTACGAAAAGAAAGAACACCTGCAAAGAGGTTACCAATTAGCAGTTGGCCCGCACATTTTAAAAAGCAATATCTGGATTCGCTCCGGGCACTACGATTATTATAAAAATAGCATGTATATCTTTAAGATTGAAGGTCAGGAATACGCGATTAAGCCGATGAATTGCCCGGCGCATATGTTGATTTACAAATCAACTACACGCAGCTGGCGCGATCTGCCACTGAGGTTATTTGAGCTGGGCACTGTATATCGCCACGAGAAATCAGGTGTCTTGCACGGTCTCTTACGCCTGCGCGGCTTTACCCAGGATGATGCCCATATCTTCTGTTCGCCCCAGCAGCTCAACGAAGAAATAGTTGGAGTGCTGAATTTTGTACAGCAGGCCCTGGATGATTTTGGTTTTCAGAATTTTTCTGTTGAACTAAGCACGCGGCCACATAAATATACCGGAAAAGATGAAGATTGGACAATGGCCAGGGTAGCCTTAGAAAAAGCTTTAGAGGCAAAAGGCTGGCGCTATGAAGTTAATGAAGGCGAAGGAGCCTTTTATGGACCGAAGATTGATATTAAATTAAAAGATGCCCTGGGGCGTTTCTGGCAATGTGCGACTATTCAGTGCGACTTTGCGCTCCCGGAGCGATTTGACCTTGAGTATATTGGCAAAGACGGTAAAGCCCATCGTCCAGTGATGTTGCACCGGGTGATTTTAGGCAGTCTTGAGCGTTTTATGGGCGCTTTGATTGAACATTATGCCGGGGCTTTTCCGGTTTGGCTTGCTCCGCTGCAGGTGATGGTTATTCCGATCACAGATGAGCAGCGAGACTATGCTAATGAGGTAGAAAGAACTTTAAAGAAAAATGGGATTCGGGCGCAATTAAATGCGCGTTCAGAGCCGATGCAGAAGCGCATCCGCAGCGCCCAGACAGAGAAGATTCCTTATATGTTGGTTGTTGGCGCTCGCGAAGAGGACAAAAAAGAAATAGCGGTAAGAGCGCGCGCCGGCGGTGAACAGGGTGTCGCAAAGATCGAAGAGTTTATAAAAAAGATTAAAGAAGAAATTGAGCAGAAAAAATAGCAGGGAGGTGAGGTAGTATTTTCAAGGGCATCAGAGTCAATAACAGAATCAGGGCGGAGAAGATCCGGCTGATCGGGGAAAATGGTGAGCAGTTAGGGGTTGTTTCGTCTGCAGAAGCCCTGCAGCGCGCCCAAGCAAGCAGTTTAGATTTAGTGGAAGTTGCCCCTCAGGTCAAGCCGCCAGTTTGCCGCATCATGGATTACAGTAAATATAAGTACGACCAGGAGAAAAAGAGAAAACTGGCTAAGAAACATCAGAAAAAGATGCGGCTTAAAGAAATAAAGATCAGGCCAAAGATCGAAGAGCACGATTATCAGGTTAAGCGACGCAACCTTGAGCGCTTTTTGAGTCGGGGAGATAAGGTTAAAGTTACACTGGCATTTCGTGGCCGGGAAATGGCCCATCAGGAACTGGGCCGGCGCATCTTGGACAGGTTCGTTAAAGATACAGCCAATATTGGTCAAGTGGAAAAAGGGCCGGTAACCGAAGGCCGCTTTATCAACCTGATCCTCGGACCGAAATAAATTTGTTCATAGTTCGTAATTCATAGTTTTGTCTACGAACTCCGAACTCATAACTATAAACTAAAAAAGAGGTTTTTATGCCCAAAATTAAGACTAAGAAAGCCGTAGCCAAGAGATTTAAGATTACCAAAACAGGCAAGATTAAAAGACTAAAGGCCTGCCGAGGCCACCTGCTGGGTAAAAAATCCAGTAAAAGAAAAAGGTTTCTGAGAAGAGGAGCTTTAGTTTCTAAGTCAGATAAAAAAGCAATCAGAACGGTATTACCATATTAAGAAGGAGATGAAATGACACGAGTTAAATATGCACCGGCGAGAAAAAAGAAGAAAAAGAAGCTTTTTAAACGAGTCAAAGGAGCGCGGGGAGGACGCAGCCGGCTTCTGCGTACAGCGAAAGAAACGCTGCGCCGTAGTCTCGCCTATAGTTATCGAGACAGAAAAACCAAAAAGAGGCTCATCCGCAGGCTCTGGATTACGCGAATAAACGCCGCTCTTTCAGAAAAAGGTTTTTCCTATAATAAGTTTATCGCCGGATTAAAAAAGGCCAAGATTAACCTAGATCGCAAGACCCTGGCCGATTTGGCGGTGAACGATAAGGCCACCTTTAACTACATCGTTGAGAATGTAATGAAAAAATGAATAGCTTTTTAGTAGAGGTAATTTAACGATGGAGAAAAAATGTACATAATCATCGTCGGTTGCGGCAGAGTGGGCAGTGAGTTAGCCAAACTTTTAGCCGAAGCAGGACATAATATAGTGGTAATCGATAAAGGCGCCGCTGCCTTTAAGCAATTGGGTTCGGACTTTAATGGCCTGACTATCACCGGCGACGGCTTTGATGTAGATTTACTCAAAGAGGCCGGCATCGAACAGGCCGATGTCTTCTGCACTGTCACCGACAACGACAACGCCAACATTATGTCCGGGCAAGTAGCCAGAAAGATTTTTCACATCCCCAAAGTAATCACCCGGATTAACGATGCCCAATATGCGCATGTTTATCAAGAATTAGGCATTGACGTAGTTAGCGGCACCTTGCTTTTAGCCTCAACGATTAGAAATAAGATTGTCGAAAGAAAATTCAGCACTTTTCTTCTAGAAGATAAACGTTTGAATACGATAGAAATAGAGGTCAACGCCGCCATTGCCGGTAAAACAGTAGAAGAATTAAATTTACCCGGGGCATTTTTAGTAATAGCTGTTCTCAAAAAGAAAAAAGAACTGATTATCCCCCACCCAACAGATATAGTAGGAGCGGGAGACCGTTTGATTGGGGTGGTGAAGACAGAAAGTTTAAGCAAAGTAAAAAAACACTTAGGGCTTAAATAGTAAGGAAGGCCAAAAATGTACATAGTGATAGTCGGAGGGGGCAGGGTTGGTTTTTATCTAGCAAAAGAACTTACTCAAGGGCACCACACGGTGAGTTTAATTGAAAAAGACGCAGAGACTTGCGAAGAGATTGCTAAAGAATTAGATAATGTTTTGTTGATTCACGGAGATGGTTGCAATACCCGCTACCTAAGTGATGCCGGCATAGACCGTGCTGATGTGGTAGCAGCGGTAACCGGAAGCGACGAGGTTAATTTAATGGCTTGCCAGCTGGCCAAGCAATCCTCCAAAGTCAAGCGTACCGTAGCCCGAGTCAACGACCCTAAAAATACTCATACTTTTAATGAGATCGGCGTGGATGTGGCCGTAAATTCTACCTCAATTATCGCCAAGATTATCGAAGAAGAAGTTTCCTTAGAAGATTTAGTTACCCTGATGACCTTTAAGCGCGGCAAATTAGCCTTAGTCAGGGTAGATTTAACCAGTGAATCTCCTTGCGTAAATAAACAGGTAATGGATATAAAACTACCGCAAGCCTCGGTCTTAGTTTCCATTATTAGGGGTGAAGATGTGATTATACCCCGCGGAGAAACCATTCTTCAAGCCAAAGATGATCTTATTGCACTCACTGCTATCCAAAATGAGCAAGAATTGTTAGATGTCTTAATTGGCAAGGTCAATAAAACATGAAAGCAGCATTTACAAAATTCTGGAAGACATCTTTAGGCATTGCTACAGAAATCGCCATGACTCTGGTTATTATAGCCGTAGCCTATGGTCTCTCTTGGTTGATTAACAGGGGAATATAATGATTGTTCGTCCGCAACTACAAGACTTCAAGATTATCGGACTTTACAGCGGCAGGATGATTTTTGGTTTGGGCCTGTTAATGTTGATTCCGCTTCTGGTAGCCTTATGTTTTAGCGAAACAGCCGCGCTTTTAGATTTTGTAATCGGGGCCTCTTCTTGCTTGATCGCCGGGGTTGTTCTAATGCTCGTTTGTTTTACCCGCAAGGAGTTAACCTGGAAACACGGGATGGTGGTAGTAGCTTTATCGTGGCTATTGGCGATGTTTTTTGGGGCAATTCCCCTGCATTTAAGCAAGCACTGGCTAAGTTACTTAGATGCCTGCTTTGATGCCATGAGCGGATTTGCCACTACAGGTCTTGCCTTAGTGCAGGATTTGGATCATCTCTCTTTTGCCCACAATATGTGGCGCCATTTGATGATGTATATCGGTGGGCAGGGAATAATGATTATTGCCCTGACCTTTCTGGTACGCGGGGCAACAAGCGCTTTACCGATTTACCTTGGCGAGGCCAGAGAAGAAAAGGTCTTGCCCAATGTGGTCCAGACTGCGCGGTTTATTTGGTTGGTCAGTTTGGTTTATCTTTTAA
>JAMXCY010000058.1 GCA_024543015.1 Candidatus Omnitrophota bacterium
GTTCATCTTACCCCGCACGCAAGCAACTAAAAACTCAGCCGCTTCCTTACTTAATGTGCCCAGCTTAATTAAATCTTCAATGTGCACGATATTCTTGGAATGTTTGCGGATAGTTACTGCCGCTCCATCCAAGGATAGAGGCGGAATTATTATATTAACTCTGGTGCCGCCTTCTAAGTACACATCTACATATGGCGTAGTCTCATCGATTTTACGCTTGGCATAAGAAACCAGTTTATGGATCAGGCGGGTCAGTTCCTGATTGTTCTTGAAGCGGACCTTGGTCAGTACCTTTTTGCCCGACTTCTCTATATAAACTGCATTAGGCCCGTTAATCATTATTTCTGTGATTGCATCATCATCCATCAAATCATCAATCGGGCCGAACCCGAGCATTTCATCAACCACCTGTTTGATTAAACCGTCTCTTTCTCCGGGCTCCAGGGGAGTAAGTTTTTTAGTCTGCGTGTGCTGTTCGATTAAATCCTTGATTTTTTCCGCCAAGGTCTTTTTCTTATCGGCCAAACCTTGAGCCTCAAAAAAGTAAGAAGGAGCAAATTCTCCCACTACTTGGTTTTGAATTGCGCGTTTCAACCTTTCTAAGTTTTCTTTGCCGAGCATTTCTTCTCCTTATCGTCTGTCTTTCAAAGTTAACTTCAAAAGTGCATCTGCTATTTGACTCTTTTTTATCTTTTTAATTATCTTACCCTGCTTGAATAACAACGCGTAATTCTTCCCGCAGGCAATTCCTAAATCAGCCTCAGCTGCCTCACCCGGTCCGTTGACCTCACAACCCATGATCGCCACCTTCGGTGACAGTTGATAGTTCACAGTTGAGAGTTCACAGTCCAACTTCTTTTTTACTTCCCTGGCAATTTTCACCACATCGGTCTGACAGCGGCCACAAGTAGGGCAAACTATCAATTTAGGGCCAAAAGAGCGCAAGTCCAAGGCCTGTAAAATCTCTCGAGCCACCTTTACCTCTTTGAGAGGGTCGCCGGCTAAGGACACTCTTACGGTATCTCCAATCCCTTCTAACAGAAGAGCGCCAATACCTATAGCTGATTTAACTGTACCCTGCTCAGGAAGGCCAGCAGCGGTAATGCCCAAATGAAGTGGATACCGGCAGCGTTTACTAAATTTTTTATAGGCCGCTACTGTTTCGAGTATACTTGAGGCTTTCAACGAAACTATTATATCGTAAAAATCAAAACTTTCGAGCATCTTTATATAATTTAACGCGGCCTTAACCATCAGGTCTTCTAACTTTACACTTTTTAATTTACAATTTTCAATTTTTAATGAACCGGAGTTAACTCCTACCCGAATGGGAATTTTTCTTTTTTTACAGGCCAAAGCTATCGCTCTTACTTCCTCCCGACGGTAGATATTGCCCGGATTGAGGCGCAATCCATCCACTCCACGGGCTACGGCCTCCAGGGCCAAGCGGTAATTAAAATGGATATCCGCCATCAGGGGAATATTTATCCTGGGCCTAATTTTACCTAAGGCCAAGGCAGAATTTGTATTTTTTACGGCTACTCTGATAATCTCACAACCCGCCTGCTCCAAGGCCTTAATCTGCTTTAGTGTCGCCTGTGGGTCTTCTGTATCCGTTTTAGTCATCGACTGAATAGAAACAGGATGCCCCAAGCCAACCTTTACCGCACCAATGTTAATTGTTTTTGTCTTTCTTCTTTTAATCGTCATTTCAACTTAAACTTGCTCCATAAATCTTGCGCCTTCTCCAGCCAACCATACCTCAAAAGATCATAATAAGAAACAAAGATTAACAGGGTAATTAAAAGCAATATTCCCACCTGAGCGGCTATTTCTTGTGTTTTTAAGTTAACAGGTTTTTTTCTTAACTTCTCCAAAGCCAAAAAGAAAAGGTACCCACCGTCAAGTATAGGTATGGGAAGAAAATTAAAAATAGCCAGGCTCATACTCAAAAGGCCCATCAAATTTAAAAGATAAATAAAGCCCAGCCTTGCTGCATCTGCCGTAAAATGGAAGATGCCAATAGGTCCCATGGCTGCGTCTTTTAAGGATAAACGGCGCGTGAGGATAAACCAAAGCGACTTATAGGTAAGAGCAGATAGGGTAATTAACTTTTCAGCGCCTTTATAAAAAGACTTTCCCCATCCATATTTTATTTCCGTTGTTTCCTGCGAAGGATAAATTCCCACTAAAGCAATCTCTACCTCTTGTCCAAAGATATCCTTGGTTTTTTCAATCTTGGGAGCAAGGCTAATTTTAATAAGCCGATTTCCTCTTTCTACATCCAGGATAACTTCTGTATTTAGAGTCTTCTGGTGGATAAGCGCTGCCATATCCTGCCAGTATTCTACTGGTTCTCCATCCACTGCCAAAATTAGATCGCCTTCTTTTACTCCCGCCTCGAGCGCCGGATAATCTTCCAACAGTTGGCCAACTCT
Organism: Candidatus Omnitrophota bacterium; assembly: GCA_024543015.1. Lineage (GTDB taxonomy): Bacteria > Omnitrophota > Gorgyraeia > JAFGHF01 > JAFGHF01 > JAMXCY01. The sequence goes on from JAMXCY010000058.1 coordinate 2,439, forward strand.
AGTGGTTGCTGTGGGGGCGCCAATAATAAAGATAAAAGAAAAAAGCAAAAAGGCCAAAAGATAGTTTAAGATCGGGCCAAAAGCTACAATCTGCGCGCGCTGGCCGCAACTTTTAGAGAGAAATTCCCAGGGTTTACCCTTTTGCTCTTTGCCGGGCTCCTCCCCGGACATCTTGATATATCCCCCAAAAGGCACAGCGCTAATCAGGTATTCGGTCTGGCCGATCTTTTTTCCCCAAAGCCTGCGCCCAAAACCAAGGGAAAATTTCTCCACCCGCACGCCATTTCTTTTTGCTACAATAAAATGGCCAAATTCATGGACAAAAATCAAAATTCCGAAAACAAATATAAACGCTAATACCGAAACCATCTTCTAACCTCATCTCTAGCCCACTTATCTGCCTGCAAAATTTCTGGCAAAGTGGGGTTTGTGTTATTTTTCAACTTAGCTAAGACCCTGGAGATTATCCGCGCAATATCATTAATCTTTATTTTACCTTCCAGATAGGCCCAAACGCACTCCTCATCACAGGCATTAAGGGTAGTCTCGGCCAGTCCCTTTTCTTCGGCCGCCTCTTGAGCCAACCTCAGGCAGGGAAATTTACTTAAATCCGGCAAGCTAAAACTGAGCTGGCTCACTTGTGAAAAATCAAGTTTAGACGAGTTGGAGACAAATCTCTGAGGATAGCTTAAGGCATATTGAATAGGCAGGCGCATATCCGTCTTGCCCAGTTGCGCTAAAATTGTGCCGTCACAAAACTCAACCAGAGAATGGACAACCGCTTCAGGATGAATCAGGACTTTTATTTTCTTGGGATCCAGGCCAAAAAGGTACTTGGCCTCAATCACCTCCAGGCCCTTGTTCATTAAAGTGGCTGAATCAATAGATATCTTTTTGCCCATCTTCCAGAGGGGATGACGCAGAGCAAAATCTGGTTGCACAAATCCTAGCTCTTCCTTTGGCGTATCTTTAAGCGGGCCACCTGAGCCGGTTAAATATATCTTGTCTAAACTTGACCTTTCCTCGTCTTTTAAACACTGAAAAATAGCGCTATGCTCGCTATCAACCGGGATAATCTCTACTCCCCGTTTTTTGGCCCGGCGCATAATTATATCCCCGGCCATTACCAGACACTCTTTATTCGCCAGGGCCAATCGCTTTGATTTTTCCAAAGATCTTAAAACAGGCAAAAGAGCAGCGCTGCCCCCGATTGCCATTACTACTATATCGGCCCCGCAAGATGCAACTTCTTCTATTGCCTCTGGGCCGCAACACAATTTCGTGCGTATATCTACTTTGTTTTTTAGAGTGCTAAATTTGGTTTCGTCCATAATCGCGGCTAAGCGCGGACGAAATCTGTTAACCTGCCTGGCCAAAAGATGGGCACTGCTGCCGGCGGATAAGGCCACCACCTTGAATCTATCTTCCAGTTGAGCAATCACCTTGAGCGCATTTTTACCGATAGAGCCTGTAGAACCTAATATCGCTACCGTCTTCATTTTTTAAATCTTATTCAAACTAATTGTAAATTCAAGAATTATTTTAATTTTTCACTTTTCAATTTTCATTCTACATAATTACTTTAAGATAAAAGTAAAATACTGGCGCAGTAAAAAGAAGGCTATCAACAGCATCTAATACCCCTCCCAAACCAGGCAAGGTCCTGCCTGAGTCTTTGACTTCGCAATCACGTTTGATTAAAGATTCTGAAAGATCGCCAATTTGCGCAAGTACCCCCAAAAGAATACCTAGAATCAAAAGGTCCATTAATGAAAACAAGGGTAAGAATGTCGCGCAAGCCAGGGAAGCGATAACGCTAATGGCTAAGCCCCCAACGGCCCCTTCTACGGTCTTTTTGGGGCTAATCCGCGGAATTAAGCTGTGCCTACCCAGCCTGGTGCCTACAAAGTATGCCCCAATGTCTCCCGACTTAGTTACCAAGATCAGGTAGGCGACTAACTGCCTGTTTAAAAGCTCATTACCCAAAGATATGGTCCTGATCCTAATCAAAAAACTCAAGAACCAGCTTACATATACCAGGCCAAACAATATCGTGGAAATACTTAATACGGCGCGATTATCACGTTTGGTGAACTGGATAATGAAAATAATCAGGCAGACTAAGGGAATAGAAAAAATAAACCAATCGGAAGATATCTTATACTCAAAATAGGTGGCCCAGGCAAAAGCCACACCCAAGATTATGCCCAGCTTTCTATTTACGCCAATCTGCTTATTCTCAATGAAGATAAAAAATTCGTTTAATCCCAGCACAATAAAAACCGTAACCAAGATGGCGAAAGCAAAAGGACTAAGAGCAAAAATAACAAAACCCAAAATTGCTGTAATTATTAAACCGGTAATCAGTCTATGCAATAACAAAAGCAATCCCCTTTATCTAAAACTGTTTATCTGCCAAACCTTCTTTCTCTTTTCTGATAATTTAAAACTGCCTCCAGAAGGTCCTCAGACTTGAAGTCCGGCCAGAGCTTATCAGTAAAATAAAATTCGCAATAGCTGGCCTGCCAGAGAAAAAAATTACTTAATCTTTGTTCGCCGCTGGTGCGGATTAAAAGATCGGGATCGGGTAAGCCTTTGGTATAGAGATGGCTGGAAAAAACTTTTTGGTTAATCTCCTCGGCTTGGAGCTTATCGGCCTTAACTTCTAAAGCAAGCTCTTTTACTGCCTGCAATATCTCTTCACGGCCTCCGTAATTCAAGGCTAAATTAAGAGTAAGCTCCGAATTATCTTTTGTCTGGTTAATTGCCTTTTGAATCTGGCGCTTAAGAAATAGGGGTAAATTACTCATCTGGCCGCAGACCAGAAGTTTAATCTTATTTTTTTTAAGCCTTGGCAAGCGCCGTTTTAAATACTGCTCAATGAGTCTCAATAAAACATCGACTTCTCTTTTTGGCCGACGCCAGTTTTCCGTAGAGAAGATGTAAAGACTTAAGACCTTTATGCCTAATTGGCGGCAGGTCTTGATTGCTTCTTCTACGGCAACTGCCCCGGCGCGATGGCCTTCAATTTTAGACAAACCTTTGAGTTTAGCCCAACGTCCGTTGCCATCCATGATTATAGCAATATGCCTGGGGATTTTGTCTTTGTCTAACATTCAGCACATATAAATAAGGGGGACATTTTATCCCCCACTGTAAAAATTCGAATTTCGGATTTCGTGCTTCTGATTTAGGATTTATTTTATATATTTGCCTTGAGAAGTTTGCTTTTTTCTGCTGATCTTCTCGGGCAAAATGACAATTTCCACTCTTCTGTTCTTCTGCCGGCCTTCAACGGTTTTGTTTGTAGCCACAGGACGATATTTGCCAAAACCAGTAGCCGAAAGTCGTTCGGGAGAAACACCTTTTTCAGCCAGGTAATGCAACACACTGGTAGCCCTGGCTATAGAAAGTTCCCAATTAGATTTCCAACCGGAATGCTTGATCGGTTGATTATCCGTATGTCCTTCTATGCCTATTTCTCTATCCGCTACGATCTTGCGGCAAACTCTGGCCACTTTGTCCATGGTTTTATGAGCTTGGCTACGCAGCTTTGCTTTTCCAGAATTAAAAAGCACACTATCCACAAAGGTAATAACCAGCCCTTTTTCTTCTATTCCCAAAGTAACCTGTTTCTCGCCAATTTCCTTGCTTAAGCTCTTAGCCAAAGCAGCATAGGCCTCTTTTAGTTTAAGAAACTCATCCTCTGTCATCTTCAGCCTTTTAATCTCATCGCTCAACGATTCAATCTTCTCTACGTCGCTGGCGCGCCCTCTCTGTAACACTATTGTGCAACCAGACAAAAGGCCAATTAAAGATGCAACACTTAAGATTAGAACAGATATTTTCAGAGCTTTCATGGGAATATCCCTCCTTATATTTTATAATATCATCGTGCTATTCAATATAACACTGAGACCAACCAAAAGTCAAGGGAAAACCCCTTTACTTGATCAGCGTGTTATGTAGAACAAAGGAAGCGAATACCAAAGAAACCATAGACATCAGCTTAATCAAGATATTCAACGATGGCCCGGCTGTATCTTTAAACGGATCGCCAACGGTATCCCCCACCACGCTGGCCTTGTGGGCGAAAGAGCCCTTGCCTCCG
>JAMXCY010000059.1 GCA_024543015.1 Candidatus Omnitrophota bacterium
AAAATTTATTCCTTTGAGCATCTTAAGACTGCTAGAGGGTAAAAAAATCCCGGTTTACGGGAAAGGAGAGAATATCCGGGAATGGCTTTATGTTTCTGATTGTGCTCAAGCTATTTGGTTGATAACTAAAAGAGGAAAAATAGGCCAAGTATATAATGTCGGAAGCAATATAGAAAAAAGAAATATTGACGTGGCTAAAAAGTTAGTTACTTTATTAGGAAAATCACAAAATTATATAAAATTTGTAAAAGACAGGCCTGGTCACGATTTTCGCTACTTTTTAGACACTAAAAAGATAAAAAAAGAATTAGGCTGGAATCCTAAAATTAATTTTGACAAAGGACTTCGCAAAACTTTAACCTGGTGCCTGGAGCACAGAAAATGGATGCTTAGTAAGAAATAAACTTAGTTAATATAGTTTATTTGGCTTGACTTCGTGTAGCGGCTTCTTAGGGTTGATTCCGAAAATATCAGTAATAATTCAATATATAACTAAAAAAGCCTACTAAACATTTGCTTTTTGGCAAATCCCTCCGTTTTTCCCCTTAAAACATTGTATTATTTGTAAAAGATTTATCCTTGACAGAGGCCTTTTTAGTTCTATACTAATGTTCAATGAATGAACATAGCATAAAAGAAGACATTTTCAATATCTTACGGCTCCTTTCCTCAAATGACTCTTTAACCCAGAGAGATTTATCCACTCACTTAGGATTCTCGCTGGGTAAAACCAATTATCTCTTAAATTCTCTCATTCAGAAAAACCTTATAAAGATTAGAAATTTCACTGTTAGAGCAAATAAGCTTAAGAAAATAAAATACATCTTAACCAAAATGGGCTTTGAGGAAAAATTGCATCTTACCTATCACTTCTTAAAAAGAAAAGAAAAGGAATTCAACCATTTAAAAAAAGAATGGGAAGAACTGAAGACAGCCAATGTTGAATGATTAAATGGATAGTAATTTGTGGTTCAATAATAGATGCTTAAACAGCTATAAAAACTACAGAAAAAATACAGGATTTAGGAATTAATTGAATTGGAGAAATTGTTTATAAAATGTAATAGGAATGCGAGGCGAGAATCAAATGGCAATGAATTTGAATAATTCAAAAAAAGATAAGATTAATAAGGGGCTTAAAATGTGGGAGCAAGCCAAGAAATTGATTCCCGGAGGCAACGGTCTTTTATCAAAACGTCCCGAGAGGTATGCCCCTGATATTTGGCCTGCATATTTTAGTAAAGCAAAAGGTGTTGAGGTTTGGGATCTAGACAACATTAAATATATTGATATGGCATATATGGGGGTTGGTACATCTATTCTTGGTTATAGCGATAACGATGTTGATGCCGCGGTTAAAACGGCCATTGATAGAGGAATAAATACAACTTTAAATGCTCCCGAAGAGGTATATTTAGCTAAAAAGTTAGTTGAACTTAATCCTTTTGCCGGTAGCGTTAAGTTTACACGAACAGGGGGCGAAGCTATGGCCGTAACTGTTCGTATAGCTCGGGCATATACGGGAAGAGACAAAGTAGCGTTTAGCGGATACCATGGGTGGTGCGATTGGTATCTTGCCGCTAATTTATCTGGAGAAAATAAACTAGAGGGGCATTTGCTTCCCGGCCTTTTTCCTAAGGGAGTACCGGCTGGATTGCGGGGCACAGCGTTACCGTTTGAATACAATAATGTCGAAGCATTCAAGGAATTAGTCAGCCGACACAAAGATATAGGAACCATTGTTATTGAGGGCGCAAGGTATAGTTTACCTTCAAGAGAGTTCATTCAGGTGATTAAATCTGTTGCTCAAGAAAATAAGATGGTTGTCATTTTTGATGAAATAACTTCTGGGTGGAGAATAACAGACGGAGGTGTTTATAAAAAAATCGGCTTTCAGCCAGACATTGTAGTCTATGGAAAAGCAATGGGCAATGGTTTTGCTATTGCGGCCATTGTTGGCAGGCATGAGGTTATGGATGCTGCTCAAGATAGTTTTATCAGCAGTACTTTCTGGACCGAAAGGGTTGGTTTCGTTGCAGCTTTAGCAACTATTAAAAAACTGATACAAAATAAAGTTTGGGAGCACTTAATTGGAGTAGGAACGAAAATAGGAGAAGGATGGGAGTCGCTTGCGAAAAAATATTCTATCAAGCTCCATGTTACGGATTTTAAGCCGCTTATTACTATGAAATTTGAGTACGATAAGCTAAATTCTGCGATTGCAACACTTTTTATTCAGGAAATGCTCAAAAAGGGCTATCTTGCTTCAACGAGCGTCTATGTTTCTTACGCCCATACGAATAAAATAGTTGAACAATATTTAAAAAGCGTTGATGAAGTTTTTGCAATCATTTCAGAGGCTATTAATACAGACTCTGTATATCAAAAATTAGAAACAAAAGTGAAAGAAGAAGGTTTTAAAAGGTTAACTTAAGGATTGTATAAATATGCGTAAAGAATTTTTAGTATTTGGCTCGCCGTGCATTGAAGATTCAGAAATATTGGAAGTAGTCAAGGTGCTTAAAAGCGGCTGGCTGGGAACCGGCCCGCGCGTAGCCCGGTTTGAAAAAGATTTCCTTAACTATAAACAAAGTAATTTCGCTATTGCCGTGAATTCTTGCACCGCCGCCCTGCACTTGAGCCTTATTGCTTCAGGAGTCGGGGCAGGAGATGAGGTGATTACCACCGCTTTAACCTTTTGCGCCACGATAAATGCCATTTTACATGCGGGGGCAAAGCCGGTCTTGGCTGACATTGACCCGGTTACCATGAATATTGATCCCGTAAGGGTGGAGGAAAAAATCACTGAAAATACAAAAGCATTGCTCTTGGTCCATTTCGCCGGACGGCCCTGCGACATGGAAAATTTATGCCGGATAGCCAAAAAACATAATTTAAAGATTATTGAGGATTGTGCCCATGCGATTGAAAGTGAATACAGAGGAAAGAAAGTAGGCTCGTTGGGTGATTTTGGCTGCTTCAGCTTTTATGTCACCAAAAATATTGTCACTGGCGAAGGGGGCATGGTATTGACCAAGAACGAAGAAGACGCCGCGCGAATTAAAATGCTGGCTTTACATGGCATGACTAAAGATGCCTGGAAACGCTTTTCCGATCGAGGATATAAACATTACTACGTTACTGAATGCGGGTTTAAATATAATATGATGGATATCCAGGCGGCTATAGGGATTCATCAATTGCAGCGCGTAGAGCAATACTGGCAAAGGCGCCGGCACCATTGGCAAAGGTACAGTGAAGCATTTGCTGATATGCCCATTGTAATTCCCGCCGCTGCACCTGAAGATACCCGTCACGCCTATCACCTTTACACCATACTAGTTGATAAAGATATAGTAGGCATCAGCCGGGATGAGTTTTTAGAGGAAATGACCGCGCGTAACATAGGGGTAGGAGTGCATTATCTCAGTATCCCTGAGCACCCCTATTATCAGCAAGTTTGCGGCTATGATCTTAAGGACTATCCTCATGCGGCGCAGGTTGGCCGCCAGACGCTTAGCCTTCCTCTTTCAGCTAAACTTAATGATGATGACTTAGATGATGTGATAAGCGCGGTAAAAGATATTGTTGTAAGCCGTTCAGTGGTTCAAAGGAGGGGAGTGTGATATTGGGTGTTATTCCCGCCCGGGGAGGCAGTAAGGGCCTTGCAGGAAAGCATACTAAACTTTTATGCGGTAAACCGATGATTGGATATACCATCGAAGCGGCTAAAAGGGCAAAAATGCTTGATAGAATTGTAGTGTCTACTGAAGATGTCGAGATAGCTGAAGCGTCAAGGAGATTCGGCGTTGAGGTGATAAACCGGCCCAAGGAATTATCAACTGATGAAGCCAATATCGATGGGGCCTTGAAACACGCCGTTACAGCCGTTGAAAAAAGTGGCCTTCAAACTAAAATTGTTGTCTGGTTACAGGCAAATGTGCCTATTAGAGAAAAAGGTGTTATTGATGCGGTAGTTGATAAGTTAATAAATTCTGACGCCGATTCAGTGATGACTGTGTCTGAGGTTGGCTGGCCCTTAGAGAAGGCGTCCAAAATTGTAAATGGATATGTTGAGAATTATTGGGGTAAATCGCCGCAAGGACCGCGGCGTCAGGATTACCAGGACGCTTACATAAGCAATGGAGCAGTATATGCCATGCGTCGGGACGTTTTAATGAGGAATCAAGGACCTGAGGAGTCTTATGATTACTTCCTGGGAAAGAAAATTTTGTCTTATATTTTATCTCAATTTGAACAGGGCATTGAAATAGATTATCCTGATGAGTTCTTGTTATGCGAGATGTTTTTGCAGCGAAAAGCGCAGAAGCGCATAATACTAGAGGAAGTAAGATGATTAAGATAGCGACGCCAATCTCACATTTGTTTGAAAACTCACAATTTGCTAAGGAAATTATCAGCAATTCTGACTGTTTAGAGTGCCGTGATCATAGCTTAAGTAGGGATTTTGATAATCAGGAATTGTTTCATTGTGGAATTCAGCCGATTCACAAGATACATGAGGATGATTTCGCCTTTTTACAAAAAATAGCCAAGGTAAAACCTCAATTGCGGTTGATTTCCTTTCATATGGGGTCGTCATACGGGGAGCCGGAGTTGAAAAATAATATGTATTGCCCCCAAGGTAAAGAATATACCCAGGAAGAGCTAATTTCTAATGCCGGAGAGAATTTTCGCCAAATTAAGGCAATATTAGGAGAGAAAGTCTCCCTGGCCGTAGAAAATAATAATTATTATCCTACCGGCGCCTATAATTACGTAACTGATGCTGATTTTATTAGTGAGGTGGTGGAGAATAACAAAGTACTACTGGTGTTGGATATATCCCATGCCCGGATAACTGCCCACAACAAAAAAATAGATTACTCAACCTACCTAAGGCATTTACCGTTAGCCGAGTGCATACAGCTACATATAGGTAACTATGGTATTAATCATGATAATATTGCTTTTGACAGCCACCAAATGCCTAAGGATGAGGAATGGAATGAGGTTAGAGCGCTTCTATCCCAAAATAGAAGTATAAAATATCTGACTGTAGAAACCTATAACGATAAAGATGAACTTATTGGTTCATTAAAGGAGGCTAGGAGGATAATTGATGAGTTATCTGGAAAACCTATTTAGCTGCAAGGATAAAGTAGTAGTAGTAACTGGTGCGGTGGGGCAATTAGGCGCTGTACTTTGTGATGCTTTCCTTCGGGCCGGGGCAAAAGTTGTAGGTGTAGACCAAGAGGTGTCTCAAAATAAGGTGGAGGGTATTGACCATTATAAGCTTGATAATACTGATAAAAAGCAGGTTATGAAGGTGTTTGGCGATATCATGGCAAAGTACAAAAAGATTGATGTGCTGGTTAATAACGCCGGAGTGAGTACTTTTGCGCCGTTTGAGGAACGCACTGAGGAGGATTTTGACTGGGTGATGGACGTTAATCTTAAAGGCACTTTTTTCTGTATTCAGGCTTACGTTAATTTATACGATGAATATAAGCTTAAAGCAGGAAGTATAATTAATATTGGGTCAATTTTTGGTGTAGTGAGTCCGGATTTTAGGGTGTATACCGATACCGACTGTCCGAGAAAAAACTCTGAAATTTACGGCGCCACTAAGGCTGGTATTATTCAAATGACTAAATATTTCGCCGTGCATTTAGCTGATAGAGGAATCAGGGTCAATGCGGTATCGCCGGGAGGAATATTAAATCCCGAAAATCCCCAAGGCCGGGATTTTCAAAAAAACTACGGCTTTCGCTGCCCGATGAAACGCATGGCCAAAGAGCAGGAGATACCGGGGGCGGTTATTTACCTTGCCAGTGATTGCGCCAGCTATACTACCGGGCAAAATATCATGGTTGATGGCGGGTTTAGCTGTTGGTAGAAACCGGTAAAAGAAGGAATAATGAAAAATCTAAAACAGTACGGTTTAAACACGGATAACAAGACTTATATTGTCGCCGAGATTGGCATTAACCATGGCGGCAGCGTGGATTTAGCTAAGCAGCTTATTAAATCGGCATCTAGGGCCGGGGTAGACGCAGTTAAATTTCAAACCTATTTGACTGAGAAACGAGCCCCTGCCGGCAATAAAATTATTTTTGATATTCTTAAAGAATGCGAGCTGAACTTCGAAGCCTTTTCCCAGCTGAAAGAATATTCCCGCCAGTGCGGTGTAGAGTTTTTTTCCACTCTTTTTGACAAGGAAAGCTTAGATTATTTAGAAAGTATAAACTGCGCCTTATATAAGGTAGCTTCTTTTGATACGGTAAATCATAAATTACTCGCCCATTTAGCCAAGACCGCTAAACCAGTCATAATGTCAGTGGGGATGTCTAACTTAGAGGAAATCCAAAAAGCTTACGATATTTTACATAAAGGCATCGATAAAGTAACTCTTTTACATTGTGTCTCGGCGTATCCCACTAAAGAGGAAGATGCAAATTTGGCAGCTATTTATACGTTAAAAGAAAAATTTGATTGTGTTATTGGATATTCTGATCATACCAATGATA
>JAMXCY010000060.1 GCA_024543015.1 Candidatus Omnitrophota bacterium
GGTCAACCTGATTGCTTCGGCTGTGTTGTTGGAACCGGTACCGGCAATTACCGGAACTCTGCCCGCTACTGTCTGTACAGTAAGTTCCACTACCCGCTCATGCTCTTCTAAAGATAAAGTCGCCGATTCTCCGGTTGTCCCGCAAGGCACAATGCCGGATGTCCCATTTTTAATCTGAAATTCAATTAAATCCTTGAATGCTTTTTCATCTAATCTTCCGTTTATAAACGGCGTAACAATTGCTACCAACGAACCTCTAAACATACAATCCTCCTTTATAAACAATCTCTGCCCTTCCCTCTAAATAAATATCACTAACAGCACCTTTTTCTATCTTAAAATATACAAAAAGAGCCTCACCGCTTTGCGTATCAACTCTAATCTTGTGTTTTCCTTGCGGATGCTCCATTTGAGAAGCCGTAATTATGGCCGAGGCAACTGCCCCTGTGCCGCAGGCTAAGGTTTCTTGCTCAACGCCTCTTTCATAGGTCCTTAAGCAAATATGATCTCTATCCAATACTTCGACAAAATTGGTATTTGTGCCTTTAGGTTGAAATTCAGCATGATAGCGAATCGCCCTTCCTATGTCTGGAACATTAAAACTATCCAATCCTTGCACAAAAAAAACTACATGGGGAACACCAGTATTAATAAAGCTTATATTTTCTCTTTTGCCATTAACATCTAAGTCAAATTTAAGCCTTAAATCTTTAGGCTTCGACATTTTTATCCTAACCTTATCCTGCTTAACCTCGGCAGATAATTCTCCTGCCCGAGTTTCAATGGTCATTTTCCTGCTGCAAATCTTTCTTTTGGCAGCATATAAGACCGCACAGCGGATACCGTTGCCGCACATATTGACTTCACTTCCATCGGGATTGAAGATACGCATCTTAAAGTCGCATCTTTTTGAGGCCTCGATTAAAAGCAGACCATCTGCACCGATAGATATCTTGCGTTGACAAAGCATCTTCGCCAGATTCGTATTTCGTATTTTATATTTTATATTTCGTATTTTAAACCTATCAATGATGATAAAATCGTTTCCCGCAGCAACAGCTTTAGTAAACTCGATTCTTTCTTTCATAGCTTTCTCGGAATAATCTCCAGCCGAATCAGATCTGCGTAGGTTTCTCTTTTTCTTACCAAACTAAATTTATTTTTGTTCACCAGGACTTCAGCAACTCTGGGCCGGGAATTATAATTGCTGGACATAGTAAAACCATAGGCCCCTGCGCCCATTACTGCCAATAAGTCTTCAGCCTGTAAAACAGACAAATTCCTATCCTTGGCCAGAAAATCACCGCTTTCGCAAATCGGGCCAACTATATCGTATTCCGTATTTCGTCGTCCGTATCCCGTATTCCGAACTACGGGCAAGATTTCGTGGTAGGCATCATAAAAGGAAGGCCGGACAAGGTCATTCATCCCGGCATCCACAATAGCAAAATTCTTATTCGGTGTCTTTTTTAGATAGACTACCTTAGTCAGCATAATACCGCTATTTCCGGCAATAAAGCGGCCCGGCTCAAGAATCAATTTTAATCCTGTCTTTTTAAGTAAAGGTAAAACTCTCCGGGCAAACTCAGCGGCCGATTGCGGCTTCTCATCATGATAGACTATCCCTAAGCCTCCTCCGATATTAAGATATTTTAGCAGGACCTTTCTCTCTTTTAAGCGCCGGATCAAGACAAGCGCTTTTTTAATCGCCCGGACAAATGGTTGTGCATCGGTAATTTGAGATCCGATATGGACATGCAATCCAGTTAAACGCAGGTGTGAAAAGATGCAGGCGCGTAAAAAGATTTCTTCGCAAGTCTTTGCATCTAAACCAAACTTATTAGTCATCTTAGCTGTCGTAATAAACTTATGCGTATGCGGGTCAACATCCGGGTTCATCCTTAAAGCCACATCTACTCTTTTGCCTAAGCGGCCGGCTACCCGCTCAATTAAGCCCAGCTCTGCAAAAGACTCAGCATTAAAGAAAAGGGTTTCTGCTCTGATAGCCTGGGCGATTTCCACTTCGCTTTTGCCTACACCGGCATAAACTATCTTTTTTGGGCTGACCCCTACCTTTAAGGCCTTATACAACTCGCCTCCTGAGACTACATCCAGGCCTGCACCTTGCTTCACCAATAGCTTTAGTACTGCAAGATTGGAATTAGCCTTTACCGAAAAACAGATTAAAGGGTTAATACTCCGGAAGGCCGTTTTAATCTTCTGGTAATGGTCAATCAGTGTCCTGCGGCTATAGATATATAAGGGAGTGCCAAATTTTTTAGCTATATCCCGTATCTTTACCGCTTCGCAATAAAGTTCATTGTTCTGATATTTAAAATGGTGCATCTTACCTTAAACTTTTCTTCCAATTCTCCAGCTGCCTTTTTACGCTTTGAGGGCTGGTTCCCCCAAAAGATTTTTTTGCCGCAACTGAAGCGTGCGCATTCAACAGTTTGTAAACACCTTTCTTAAAATGCATAGAAAACTTCTTCCACTGATCAAGTGAAATCTCAGAAAGAAATATCTTTTTCTGCAAAGCATAGGCTATGATCTTTCCGACAATCTTGTGTGCCTCTTTGAAGGCAACGCCTTTCTTTACCAGGTATTCCGCTAAATCTGTAGCGCAAAGTAGCTCATCCGAAGAGAGAATCAAGGCCTGATTCTGGTTAATCTTAGCGCTGTTGACTAATCCGGACAAGACTTCTAAGCAAATATTTAAGTCCTCAGCCGAGTTAAATAAAGGCAGCTTATCCATCTGCATATCTCTGTTATAAGCAAGCGGCAGGGCTTTCATCGTGGTCAGAAGCGAAACGAGACTGCCGTAAGTTGCGCCTGCGTTTGCCCTGACTAACTCCAGGACATCGGGATTTTTCTTCTGGGGCATCAGGCTTGAGCCGGTAGCAAAACTATCGTCCAATTCAAGCAGCGAAAATTCAGGGGCCGCCCAGAGTACAAAATCCTCAGCCATTCTAGATAAATGCATCGCTAATATAGATAAATCTGCTAAAATTTCTAAAACAAAATCCCTATCCGATACAGCATCCAGGCTATTTGCTGAGACTTTGCTGAAATCTAAGAGCTTGGCTACATAATTTCTATTTATAGCTAAAGATGTCCCGGCTAAAGCAGCTGAACCTAACGGTAAAACATCGCATCTTTTATAGGCATCAGCTAATCTATCTTTGTCCCTTTGGAGCATCTCTACATAAGCCAAAAGATGATGTGCTAAAAATACGCATTGGGCATGCTGCAGGTGTGTAAAGCCAGGGATGATTACCTTGATATTCTTCCTGGCAAAACTGACTAAAGTCTGCTGTAAACTTTTAATTTTCAATTTTAAATTTTCAATTTCTTCCTTGGCGTACATCCTTAAATCCGTAACTACCTGGTCATTTCTGCTTCTGGCAGTATGCAGTCTTTGGGCTGTTTTGCCAATTCTTTTCTCCAGGGCATTCTGGATATTGGTATGGATATCTTCACACTTTCTGTCAAAGGTAAATCTGTTCTCTTGGACTTGCTTTAAGATAGACTTCAAGCCTTGAACAATCTTAGCGCTATCCTTAGAGGGAATAATCTTAGTCTTACCCAGCATCTGAGCATGGGCGATACTAACCAAGAGATCATATTTGGCTAACTTATAGTCATACGCTATGCTTGAGGTAAACTGCTCCACCAAAGGATGTGTCTTTTTCTTAAATCTTGAACCCCATAATTTTGACATCTTTAGACTCCTATTTCTGATACGGCAGGCCCCAGATCTTGATAAAGCCCTCGGCTGCTGACTTATCGAACTTATCGCCCTTCTCATATGTGGCCAGGGCCTTTTTGTATAAAGACTGAGGAGACTTTCTGCCTACACAGATACAGCTTCCTTTATATAGCTTTAATTTAACCACCCCGGTCACATTCTTCTGCGTTTCCTGAACAAATTTATCCAATGCGGCCTTAAGCGGCGAATGCCAGAGGCCGTTATAGACCAGCTGAGCATATTTCTCGCCAATAAGCTTTTTAAACTGGGCGGTCTCTTTATCCAACACCAACGCTTCCAATTCCTGATGGGCAAGGTGGAGCACCACCGCTGCCGGTGCTTCATAAATCTCCCTGCTTTTAATACCCACGAGTCTATTTTCCAGCAGATCAATCCTGCCTACTGCGCAATTTCCGGCTATGCTATTCAATTTAGCTATTAATGAGACCGCTGGTAACTTTCTCCCGTTTAGCTTTAGCGGTATCCCTTTGACAAATTCAACTGTTATATATGTGGGTCTATTAGAACAACTACGCGGGTTTTTAGTTAACTGATAAATAGTTTCCGGCGGTTCATGGGCTGGATCCTCCAGAATTCCACATTCAATGCTTCTGCCCCACAGATTTAAGTCCGTGCTGTAAGGACTCTTCTTTGTTGCCTCGACTTTTATCTTGTGTTTCTTGGCAAACTTGATCTCATCCTCCCTGGTTTTAAGGCTCCATTCTCTTAAAGGAGCAATGGTCTTTAATTTCTTATCCAGCGTAGCTACCGAAACTTCAATCCTGACCTGGTCATTGCCTTTACCTGTGCAACCGTGAGCAATGTACTGAGCTTTTTCTTTATGGGCAACTGCTACTAAGCCTTCGGCAATCAGGGGCCTGCCCAATGCTGTGGCTAAAGGATATTTCCCCTCATAAATGGCTCCTGCTTTAAGCGCAGGAAAAACAAAATCTTTGATAAACTTAAGCCTTAAATCCTGGATGTAGACTTTTTTTACACCGCAGCCTTTGGCTTTTTTGGAAAGTTGCCCAAAATCTCCTCCCCCGCCTAAATCTGCAGTATAGGTAATTACCTCAAGGCCTTTATCTTTTAGCCAGGATAGACAACAAGATGTATCCAAACCGCCTGAATAAGCTAAAACAACTTTGGGCATCAATCTCCTCCTAACAATAGTAATAGAATTGCTTTTTGGACATGCATTCTATTCTCGGCCTGGTCCAACACTATCGAATGTGGCCCATCAATTACTTCATCAGTTATCTCCTCATTTCTGTGCGCCGGCAGACAATGCATCAGTGAACAGTCTGATTTGGCCAGAGAGATAAGTTTTTGATTAACCTGAAAACCCTGAAAATCCTTTTTCCTTTTCTTGCATTCCGATTCCTGGCCCATACTGGTCCAAACGTCAGTATAAACTACGTCGGCCCCTCCTACTGCAGCAGAAGGATTATCTGAGAGAACTATTTTAGCGCCGGATCCTTTAGCTATTTCCAAAGCCTCAGTAACAATCTCACTTTTAGGCTTATATTTTACCGGCGTAGCTATGTTTAAGTTTACGCCTGTTTTGGCACAGCCAAAAAGTAAAGAATGGGCTACGTTGTTCCCATCACCAATAAAGCTAAAATTTATACCGGCCAGAGAGCCCTTCTTCTCTTTAATGCTGTAGAGATCAGCTAATACCTGGCAAGGATGCAGTAAATCCGTAAGGCCGTTAATAATGGGGATAGCAGCAAATTCTGCCAATTCCTCCAATTGCTTATGAGAGAAGGTTCTCATCACCAGCGCATCTAAATATCTAGAAAGAACACCAGCAAAATCCTTAATCCCTTCCCTGGCGCCAAACTTTATATCTTCAGGCGGCAAATAAAGAGTGTGTCCTCCTAACTGGTTCATCCCTACTTCAAAAGAGACCCGTGTTCTTAAAGACGGTTTTAACAAAAGCAGCCCCAAAGTCTTACCCGACAGACTCTGGCTGAAATCTTCAACCCCTGCTTTTAGTGTATCGGTGAGGCTGAAGATATGCTCGATCTCTTCGATCTTTAAGTCTTTAATGGAAATCAAGTCTCTTTTCATCTTGCGATTGCCAACGCTTCGTCTAATATTGTTATAGCTTTATCTATTTCCTTTTTTGATACTCCTAACTGCGGCATTATACGTAATACAGTGCCCTGGGTGCAATTAATTAAGAGCTTCTCTTTTAGGCATCGCTCATATATTGGTTTAGCTTCTTGGTACAGTTGAACTCCTAACATTAAGCCTTTGCCTCTGATTTCTTCTATTATATGATATTTTTCTTTTAAATGCGCTAACTTTTTATATAAATATGCGCCCATCTTTTGCGTGTTGGCCAAGAGCTTTTCTTTTTCTATGGCCTGAAAAACCGCTAAGCTGCAGGCGCAGGCTAAGGGGCTTCCGCCAAATGTAGAAGCATGTGTGCCGGCTTTTAATGTATCGGCAATTCTTTTTTGGGCCACAATGGCCCCAATGGGGAAACCGCCTCCTAAGGACTTGGCCAAAGTCATCACATCTGGCTGGACTTGATAGTGCTGATAGCAAAACATCTTCCCGGTCCTACCCATCCCTGTTTGCACCTCATCAAAAATTAAAAGCAGGTCTAATCTGTTGCACAGCTTCCTTACTCTTCTAACATAATCTAAGTCGGCTACATTGATGCCCCCTTCGCCCTGAATCAGTTCTAACATTACGGCAACAGTCTTTTTGCCAATTTTTGCTTTTAATGCACTAAAATTATTAAAAGGCACTTGTATAAAAC
>JAMXCY010000061.1 GCA_024543015.1 Candidatus Omnitrophota bacterium
GTCCAGTTGCCCGTGAGCTGAGAGATAGGGACTTCATGAAAATAATTTCTTTAGCGCCTGAGGTTATTTAATTATGTTCAAGATTAGAAAAAATGATCTGGTAGTTTGCACAGTGGGAAAAGATAAGGGCAAGAAGGGCAAAGTCTTATCTGTCCTACCTGCTCAGAACCGAGCCATCATCGAAGGTGTAAATTTCATTAAAAGACATACCCGCAAGACCCGAGAAGACCGTCAGGGAGGAATTATTCAACGGGAAGCCCCCGTGCATATTTCCAATTTAATGCTCCTTTGCAATAAATGCAACAAGGCAGTGAGGATTGGCTTTAGTTTGCTAAAAGACGGCAAAAAGGTTAGGGCCTGCAGAAAATGTAGCGAGGTTATAGGCTAAATGGTACCTAGGTTATTAGAAAAATATAGAAAAGAAATTGTTCCCGAATTAATGGGAAAACTCAGTCTTAAGAATAAATTTCAAGTTCCACGCTTAGAAAAGATAGTAGTCAATATGGGCGTAGGAGCCGGTGCGCACGATATGAAGATTTTAGAACAAGCACAGGCGGAATTAGCTTTAATTACAGGCCAGCGGCCAGTAATTACTAAAGCACACAAGGCAATCTCTAACTTTAAAATCAGGAAAGGTGCTCCTGTTGGCTGCAAGGTCACTCTACGCGGAAAGATGATGTATGAGTTTTTAGACCGCTTAGTTAATGTAGCCTTACCCAGGATCAGAGACTTTCGAGGGTTTTCGCTTAAATCTTTTGATGGCGCCGGGAATTACTCTTTGGGACTAACCGAGCAAAATATTTTTCCAGAGTTAGAAATTGATAAGATGCAGAGGCTGCAGGGAATGGATGTGACAATAGTAAGTACGGCCAAAGATAAGACTTTGGCATCCGAATTACTGAGAGCATTTGGCTTTCCTTTTCGTTAAAGGTGGATTATGGCAAAGAAATCATTAGTAGCGAAAGCAAAACGGGAACCCAAGTTTAAGGTTAGAGGATATCACCGTTGCAATATTTGCGGAAGGCGAAGGGGCTATATGGGCCGCTTCGGACTGTGCAGAATTTGCTTCCGCGAGTTGGCTTGGCGGGGAGAAATTCCCGGGGTAACTAAAGCTAGTTGGTAAAAGGAGTAAATTATGAGTATCACCGATCCAATAGCAGATATGCTAACAGTCATTCGTAATGGCGGTAGGGCAAAAATAGAGAAAGTAGATCTTCCTTCATCAAAGTTGAAGCTGGAAGTCCTGGATGTTTTGAAAAAAGAAGGATATATTAAAAACTATAAACACACCAGCGATAATAGGCAAGGGCTAGTTCGGGTATATTTAAGATTCAAGAAGGGAAAAACTTCGGTCATAACCAGCATAAAACGCATTTCCAAGCCGGGGTTAAGGGTTTATGTAGCCAAGGATCGAATTCCTCGAGTATTACGAGGAATGGGCATGGCGATCATTTCTACCTCTTCAGGCATTCTTACCGACAAAGAAGCGCGCAGTCAGGGTGTAGGTGGAGAGGTAATTTGTTATGTGTGGTGAATGTAGTTTAAAGTTTAAAAGTTGAGGAAGAGGTGTTAATTAATGTCTCGTATAGGTAGAAAACCAGTAGATATTCCTGCAAATACCAAAGTAGAACTTAAAGATAGCTCTATACATGTTAAAGGTCCTCGGGGCGAGCTAGATAGAGCTATCCATCCACGCATTAAAGTAGAGGTTAAAGATAACCAGATCAAGGTTACCAGGTCTACTGATTCAAAGCAAGACAAGTCTTTACATGGTTTAACCAGAAATCTCATTTTCAATATGATCGAAGGGGTCAACAAAGGTTTTAGCAAGGAATTAGAAATCAGAGGTGTGGGTTTTCGTGCTCAAGTTTCTGGAAAATCCTTAACTCTACAACTAGGTTTCTCTCATCCTATAGATTTTCCTATCCCCAAAGATATTATCGTGGAAGCACCTAAGCCAACGCAGATTATAGTTAAGGGTATTAATAAGGAACGAGTTGGAACAACAGCGGCAAAGATAAGAGACTTTTATAAGCCTGAGCCATATAAAGGAAAAGGAATCCGGTATAAAGACGAGTACGTAAGGCATAAAGTGGGCAAGGCGGTAGCGTAAGACAATGAGAGAAAAAACAGAAAAAAGGATAAGAAGGCATAAGAGGATTAGGAAGAAAATCATGGGGACCCAAAAGCGCCCGAGGCTTTGTGTATCCCGTGGCTATGCCAATATCCATGCTCAACTTATCGATGATATTAATGAGAAGACATTGCTTTCTATTTCTACGCAGGATAAAGAGTTTAAGAAAAAAGGGATTTACGGGGGGAATGTTAAGGCAGCAGCGTTGTTAGGTGAAATATTAGCCGAACGGGCAAAGAAAAAAGGAATTACTGAAGTTACTTTTGATCGGGCAGGTTTTCTCTATCACGGTAGGGTCAAGGCCCTAGCAGAATCTGTCCGCAAACAAGGATTAAAAGTCTAAAGCTGAGGGTAGAAAAAGAAGATGCCGGAGATAAGAAAGAAAGCAAAAGCAGAACAGGCCAGGCAGAAAAAGATAGAAGCAGGGCGCCTTGAACAGCCGGAATTAATAGAAAAAGTAATTTCCGTCAATCGTACTGCTAAGGTAGTCAAAGGTGGCAGGCGTTTTTCCTTTAGCGCTTTAGTGGTAGTTGGTAATAGTGCCGGCACAATGGGTTATGGTTTTGGTAAAGCCCGGGAAGTCGCTGAAGCAATTCGTAAAGGCTTAAACTCCGCCAAGAAGTATATGTTTAAGGTGCCACTTGAAGGCACAACCATTATCCACGAAATAGAAGGGAAGTTTTCTGCGGCTAGAGTACTGCTTAAGCCCGCGGCCAAAGGTACGGGCGTAATCGCAGGCGGGACGGTCAGGGCTGTTTGCGAGGTTGCCGGAATCAAAGATATTTTAACTAAAAGTCTGCGTTCGGACAATCCCTTAAACGTAGCCAGGGCAGCAATCAACGGCTTGCTCAACCTAAAGACAAAAAAGACTGAAATAGAAGAGGTAGAAGTAAAAGAAGAGGATCTCGATAGATGAGGCTGAATGATTTGTACCCTTTAAAAGGGGTAAGCAAAAAAATTAAACGCCGAGGAAGAGGTAAAGCCTCAGGGCACGGCAAGACCTCATGCCGTGGACATAAAGGACAAAAGGCACGCTCGGGGAAAAAGTTGCGTCCTGGGTTTGAGGGTGGCCAGATGCCTTTAGCGCGTAGATTACCCAAAAGAGGGTTTCGCAACCCTTTTAAGTTAAAATTCCAAATAGTCAATATTGAGAAATTAAATAAGTTTAAAAAAGATTCAACGGTAACTGCTGAAATGCTCAAGGAGCAGGGCCTGATAAAAAACATAAAAACTCCCGTTAAGATTTTAAGTAATGGTAGAATGACCAAGCCCTTAAACATCGGAGTTCAGGCTATCTCAAAGCAGGCCAGCGAGAAGATAACAAAAGCCGGCGGCAAAATCGAATTGATTAAAAAATAGCTGTTTTTAAGAAAATATGTTAAAAAATTTAGCTAATATTTTTAAAATCCCGGACTTAAGAAGAAAACTCTTGTTTACTCTGGGGATTTTTGTCGTCTATAGGATTGGGGCCTATATTCCTACCCCGGGAATAGACAGTTCTGCTCTGGCCCAATTTTTTGATGATATTGCCCAAAAGCAAGGAGGGACGCTTTTTGGAATTATGAATATGTTTAGCGGTGGGGCAATGCGCAGGCTCACTGTATTTGCTCTTGGAATTATGCCTTATATTTCCGCTTCCATTATTTTGCAACTTTTGACTACAGTTGTGCCTCACCTGGAGAGGTTAAGCAAAGAAGGCGAAGCAGGCAGAAAAAAGATTACTCAATATACCCGTTACGGCACTATAGTTTTAGCTATAGTACAATCATTCTTCATCAGCCTCTGGTTAGAAAATCCGGCTCATTTTCAAGGATTGCAAATAGTGCAGTTTGCCGGTTTGCCGTTTAGGTTGTTGACCGTGCTGACCCTGACCACCGGAACGGCTTTTATTATGTGGCTGGGTGAGCAGATACAGGAATATGGAATAGGAAACGGTATCTCTCTGATTATTACCGTGGGTATTATTTCACGCCTGCCTTCTGCTGTATACCAAATGATTTTTTACTTAAGAACGGGACAGATGCAACCATTTGTTCTTCTGATTATGGGAGTAATTATGATGGGAGTAATTGTCGCAGTTATCCTGATTACTCAAGGGCAACGCAGGATTCCTGTGCAATATGCCCGCAGGATCATCGGGCGTCGCGTTTATGGAGGACAGAGTACATATATTCCTTTACGGGTTAATCAGGCAGGTGTAATTCCCATAATCTTTGCTCAGTCATTAATTCTTTTTCCGGCAACCTTAGCGGGGTTGATGCCACATCCGGCCCTACAGTCCCTGGCCAACTCACTTACCCGCGGAGGACTTTTATACATCATCTTATATTCGGGGATGATTATCTTTTTTACTTATTTTTATACGGCGGTAACTTTTAATCCTATAGATGTAGCCGAGAATATGCGCAAATATGGAGGCTTTGTTCCCGGGATCAGACCGGGCAAACCTACGGCTCAATATTTTGATTTTATCTTAACCAGGATTACATTACCAGGAGCAATCTTCCTGGCTATAATTGCTGTATTTCCAGAATTAATTGGGGCAGGGTTTAAAGTTCCTTTTTTGGTTGCTAGCTTTTTCGGAGGGACGGGACTTTTGATTATGGTTGGCGTAATGTTGGATACAATGAGGCAGGTAGAGTCACATCTTTTGATGAGACATTACGAAGGCTTCATGAAAAAAGGGAAGTTGAGAGGCAGACGCTAATTGTGCGCTTAATACTGTTAGGACCGCCGGGGGCAGGCAAAGGTACACAGGCAAAACTCCTGGCCAAAAGATTTCATATTCCGCATATCTCTACCGGAGACATTTTACGTGACCAGATGCGCGCAAGTTCAACGCTTGGTAAAAAAGTTGCCGGTTTCGTAAAAAGTGGAGAATTAGTTCCGGATGAGATTGTGATAGAAGTGGTAAAAAACAGGTTGGCTAAGGCCGATGCTAAATGCGGATTTATCCTTGATGGTTTTCCGCGCACGCTTAACCAGGCCGAGAAGCTAACTACCGTTTTAAAACAATTTAATATCTTTGTTGATTTAATTCTCTATTTTGGCACCTCACCTTCAGTTAGCATAGAGCGACTTTCTGGAAGGCGAGTATGTAAGTCCTGCGGGAGAAACTTCCACTTAATTAATATGCCGCCTGAGCTTGAGGGAATTTGTGATTCCTGTGGAAGCGAGCTTTATTTGCGCGATGACGACAAAGAAAAAACAGTCAAGAAGAGATTGGCAATCTATCAAAGCCAAACCACCAATTTAATCAATCACTATAAAGCCACAGGGAAGTTAAGAGAAATTTCCGGAGACTCAGAAGCAGAAAAAGTTTTTACTCAGTTAGTGGATATGTTTGGCCGGGAGAGTTTAAATTAAGTGCCCCTAAATGATAAAGATTAAGACTGAAAAAGAAGTTGAATTGATCCGACAGGCTTGTTTGGTAGCCGTGAAAGTCCTGGGCCAATTAAAAGAATGTTTGCGTGCAGGGATTTCTACGGCAGAATTAGACATAGAAGCAGAGAGGTTATTTAAAGAATTAGGGGCGACTTCGGCTTTTCGTGGTTACCATGGCTATCCGGCCAATATTTGTGCCTCGATAAATGAAGAAGTTGTCCATGGTATTCCGGGTCCGCGCCGGCTGAAAGAAGGCGATATAATCAGCATGGATGTAGGGGCAAAGTTAAAAGGATATTTTGGTGATGTTGCCTGGACCTTCCCCGTGGGCCAAATATCAGAAAATGCCAGCAAGCTTCTGCAGACAGCTCAAGAGGCCTTAACCTGTGGCATTAACCAGGCGCGAGAGAATAACCACTTATTAGATATTTCCAGTGCCATACAATCCTGTGTTGAATGTTCCGGATACTCGGTAGTACGTAAGTTTGTAGGGCACGGCATAGGTTCCAAAATGCACGAAGAACCAGAGATTCCCAACTTTGGAGTGCCGGGAGCAGGCCCTGTTTTAAAATCCGGAATGGTATTAGCCATCGAACCGATGGTTAATGAAGGCGACTTTGCAGTAGAGATTTTAGAAGATAAGTGGACAGCGGTGACTAAGGACGGAAGGCTTGCTGCTCATTTCGAACACACTATTTGCGTAACTGAAGATGGGCCGGAAATTTTAACTGCTTGGGGGTAAAGAAATGGCAAAAGAAGAACCATTACAGGTTGTAGGTACAGTTACCGAATCTTTACCCAATGCCACCTTTCGCGTAGAGCTGGAAAACGGCCATAAGATATTGGCTTATATATCGGGCAAGATGAGGATGCATTTTATTAAAATATTGCCCGGGGATAAAGTTACGATAGAGATGTCACCCTATGATTTGACCAAGGGACGGATAACTTATCGCAACAAATAAGTAAACGA
>JAMXCY010000062.1 GCA_024543015.1 Candidatus Omnitrophota bacterium
GCATAATCATAGAAATCTTGGAATTTTTATGCAAGTTTACAGGCAACCTTTTTCTCCTTTATTAAAATATAAATTAAAGGTAAGATAAAAATTATTAAACCGTACCATCCCAAGACCGATAAGAATTGGATTAATGTCTTAGGCAGAGAAAAAAGAAGAGCTATTCCCAAGACACAAACCAAAAGACAATAGTAAAAGAACTTCAACCTATACTCAGATAGAAAATAATTCATTAATACATAAAAAAGAGCGAGTGGACTCATCGCTAAACCAAATACTTTAAGCAAATGAACTGCTTGGGCATATTTATTCCCAAATATCTTAATTAAATAATGGGGGAAGAAGAAACAAATACTTATTCCAATAATGCAGAGTAAGCCCGAAATCAGCAGAGACTGCATTAAAATAGACAGGCTACTTTTTCCATTTTTGTTATTTTCTACCACCCTAGGGAATAAAACTGTTACTACCGGAACAGGTAAAAACAAAAAAGCCTTACCAATTACTGCCGCAGCCGCATAAAGACCGGCATCTTCAGGTAGAAATTTATGCTTAACGATTAAAATATCTATCTGAGAGATAAGCGAGAAACAGATTAAGACTCCCAAGGCATAGCCGGAATAACTATAAATCTCTTGTTTATTGTAAGTGTCTTTGACTGTCTGTTGCCGGGAAAATAAAAATATCAACATTAAACCAAAGGTCAAGACGACTAATATTCCTGAAAGAATTATGCCGTAGAAAGCACCTAAAGTAGCCAACCCCCAATATACAAACATTACACCCAGAGACAACTTTAGAATTGTCGAACTCAATATATTTGCTGCTAACAGTCCAAAGCGCTGCAGACCCTGATAAATACCTAAAATAACAGGTTGAATCAAGAGCAATAGCATTAGAGGACCTAATAGAACAACTAAAGTTGCTGAAGAAACTTTGAAATAATCAGAAATAAAATTGCGGAAAATACCAAAGATAGCAACAAAGATAACTCCTAAAATCAACATCAGCCCCAATGTATGCAGGCTTAAGGATTTAAGCTTGCCTAAATTTGCCTTATAGTACTCGGTGGTATATTTAGCTAACATCGTCTGAATTGCAGCCATCGGAACTACTAAAATCATTATAATTGAAAAAAGGGCACGCAAATCGCCAAAGTCCGACACCGTCAACATGCGGCTCATTATAACATTATAACTAAAGTTGATTACAGCAACTACGGCTGTAATCACAAAAAGGAAGCTGGCTGGTTTTAAGATATTATCTTTTTCCATTAACTTTTCGACGGAAATCCAACAAATGGCCCATTACCGCTTTTGAACCCCGCAAGATGTATTGAATATCGCTAACAGTACGAATATTACTTAGATAACGGAAAAGAAAACGTGGTTGTAAAAAAGAGCTATAAGTTCTATCTGCAAGACTCATAACATCTTTTGCTGAAATATCTTTTGTCTTTAACACCGGTTCCTGCATATCGTATCTCGAATATTCAGTAGGGCCAAATCTAAACCAGCTATTCTCAACAGCCTCAGCGTATAGAGGGGTTCCGGGATAAGGAATAACTACTGTGGCCTGAAGCATATCACAAAGCCCCTTTTTCATTAAATCTCTAGCTAGTTCTACGGTCCTTAGGGCATCAGCTTTAGTTTCCCAGGGATAACCCAACATAATCGTCAAATGAACCTCAAGGCCTGCTTGTTTAACTAAGCGGCACCCTTGTTTAATCTGCTCCACTGTGGTAGCCTTATTCAATTTCTGCAAGGTCTTCTCATTGGCAGACTCTAGGCCCAATTTAAACAACCTAAATCCTGCCTGTTTCATTAATTTTAAGCTATTCTTTTCTAAATAATCAAATCTGAAATTGCAGGAAAATAGAACTTTTTTATTGTATCCCCTGTTAATCATTCCCTCACAAAAGCGATTAAGCCACTCACCCCTGGGAAATGTTCCGGTATCATCAAAAATCTCACGGATTTTATATTTTTCAATCAATAGCCCTATTTCCTCTAATAGACTTTCTGGAGAGCGGACGCGAAAATTAGGATAGAGAGTAGTCCAGGAACAAAAACTGCATCTGGCCCAGGGACAATCCCGACCGGCCATAGTATAGGTAAAAGGTGCTCTTTTGTAAATCTTCTCTCCATATAGCTTCCATTTAGTTAACTCCCGGTCGATAAATGGTAAATCGTCTAAATTTCCATTCAATTCAAATTTCCCGCTATTTTCTATAGCCTTGTCTTGCCGATAGTATATGCCGCAAGTCAAAGGCTTAGCTCTAGCTAGATGTTCAACAATGCTTAAAAGCGAGAAGTCGTAATCTCCTCCGGTAATTACAAAATCAACCGGTGAATTCTGCATAGATTCTTCGGGTAAAGCTGTGACATGGTCGCCCATTAAAACAGTTGTAAGTTGTTTTAAATCCTTAATGACTTCCCAATGTTGTTTGACTACAGGAGTTTTTGTTTCAATAGCGATTAAATCTGGTTTTTCTTGCTTTACAAAGTCGATAAACTTCTGATAACTCCACCTCTGGGCTATGCAGTCGTTCCAGATAACCTGGTGGCCTTTTTCTTTAAGGAGAGTGGCCGCACTGGCAGGAACCATAGGATAGATATAGGTAGGATTGTGAAATACCTGGTATTGCCGATTTTGGCCTAATAAGGGTGTCCCTTTTATATTCTTGATTGGAGGATAAGATATAAAAACTTTCATCTTGGTTTTCTTCTATTTAATTTCTTCGCTAAAAGCAAATCTGATTTCGTAGTAACCTTTATATTGCTGTAGCTGCCATTGATAAGTTTGATCTTTTTTTTGCTATTAAGTAAAAGCTGTGCATCGTCACTTGCAGCGAAGATTTTTTTTGCTCGGGCGTTTCGGTGCGCCTTAAGAATTAAATTAAACTTAAAGGCCTGAGGTGTCTGAATATGCCAAAGCTTCTGGCGAGAAAGAACTGAATCAATAGAACCTTGTTTTGCTTCCACGGTGGTATCAACTGCTTTCACTGCGCAGGTTGCCGCACCAAATTTTTTAACTGCCTTTAAAACTTGTGAGATAATTTTTTTAGTAACAAAAGGGCGTACCCCATCGTGGATGATTACATAATTACAATCTTTAATTCTTGTTAAGGCATTAAATACCGATTGCTGCCTGGTCCTGCCCCCTAAACATAATTGCTCAATCTTTTTATATCTATACTTTTTAACCAAATTGCGGCATTGAGAAACATATTTTTTGTGGACCACCAACACAATGCTTTTAATTAACTTGCATCTTTCAAATGCATCCAAGCTATAAGCCAAAATGGGCTTCTTCTCTATCTTTAACAGCTGTTTGGGGACCTTTAACTTCATCCTCCTGGAGTATCCCCCGGCTAAAATTATGGCTTTAATCACTTTATCTTTCATTTTAGTTATCTTGTTTAATCTCCTTTATAGCCTGCAGGACTTCAGGGTGGTTCGGTTCAATCTTCAGGGCCTGCTGATATTCTTTTAAGGCCATCTCCGGCAATCCTCTCGCTTGATAAATCTGACCTAAATTATAATGTGCAGCGCAATCCTCAGGTTTAAGCTTAAGCACATTTAAAAATTCCTCCTGCGCTTGTTTGTTTTGCCCGATTTCTCTATAGATAATCCCTAAATTAAAATGGGCGTTATAAAAATACGGATTTATCTTCAAAGATATCTTATAATTTTCGATAGCCTGCGATAAATCCTCTATTTGGTAATAGACATTGCCTAAACCAAGGTAGCTCATAAAATCAAGGGGATTCAAGTTCAGGGCAAGCTGAAACTCCTCATTTGCCTTTTGGTACTTTCCCTGGTCGTGGAAGATTACACCCTTATTATAATGAAAAGTGGAATTAGGCAAAGAGGCGTCTGTGATTTGAATATTGGTCAAAAAATACAAACTAAAAAACACGATCAATAAAAAAATGAGATTCTTGTATTGTCTATTTCGGTATTTTTGGATTAGCTGCCAAAGGCTAAAAGCAGCAAAGATAATCAAATATGGAACAGCAATTATTCTGTACCGGGAATTAACAAAGAAAAGGACCGGACCGAGCATTAAAGAAAAAATGAAGAAGTAGAGAAATGTAATCTTGTTATCTTTTAGCCCGGATAAAAATATACCCAAAACCGCCAAGGGACAAATTAAAGAAAACTGAAAAAGCGGCAATTTAAACAATTTTGCCTCTTCGTTATATATATAGTAACTTATCTCATCTATAAATTCCCGGCCATTCCAAAATAGAACAAGTTTCTTACCCAACAATATTAAGTAATCTAAAGGCTGGGTTCTGATGAAGTTTAAAGAGCGCCGGAACCAGAAATTAGATACCTCCGATGCCGTAAGCTTCCTTAAGCTTAAGCGTTCTGCGATAATTCTGGCATCTTCGATCAGACCATTCTGCGTAGAGCGCATCAAAGGCGGCGGCTTAAATAAACCGTTGGCTTGAGAGTTGTTGCCGATATAAAAATTTATCCCGCTGTGCGCGGTAATCAAAACAGGATCGCCAGCAACCAGGTAGTTCCTTAAAATCCCTGCCCCAACAACTAAGAAAAACGGCAAAATAAAAGATAAGCAATAAAGGAGTGATTTTTTGAAAGGTTTCTTATATTCGTAGAAAATCCAGAATAGAATAAAAATGGCTAACAGAGCAAAAGAGGCCTTGGCCAATACAGACAAACCTAAAAATAAACCTGCTGTGCACCATCTTCTAAAACTAGGGCTATCTTTAATCTTCAAAAGTAACAACATTAAAAGCAATCCTAAACAGATGGTTAAAGTGGTAGGTAAAATCATCCGGTCATAAAAGATAAGCATAGGATATCCGCAGGCAATCAAGGCGGCAATTACTCCTACTTGAGCATTAAAAAGCCTTTTGCCCAAGATATAAATCAGTCCACAGTTTAAAGAACCGATAAAGAGCTGAATCAGGACAAGACCAAATAGCTCCCCTCCTGCAAAAAGATAGGCTATACTTAAAAAGTAAGGATAAAGAGGCAGTGCATAAAAAACATCTTTTCCTATTAGCTCTCCACGCACAATACTCTTAGCCCACTCAAGATAAAAGTAGCTATCGGAACCAGCTCCGGGTGAGATAAACTTTACGGTCTGCCTGAAATAAATAGCGCGTAAACTAAAGGCTAGAATTGCCAGGAATATAAATATAATTTTGGTCTTAGAAAAATATCTTTTTTTCACTATTTCAGCTCGTAATTAATCATTGCCAGGGCACAAACAGAAGCAGTATCACTTTTGAGCACATTTACTCCTAAGGATACAGCCAGACAACCGGCATCTTGCGCCTGACGTATCTCCTCGGTAGTAAATCCGCCTTCCGGACCAATGAACAGGGCGATTTTTTCGACTTTATTCTGTGCTTGTAAGACATCTTTTATCTTCTGTGTATTTTCACTCAAACACGGTAACAGTTTTAAGTCAAAATTGTCTAGTCTAGATAATACATCCTTCCAAGAAGTTAGCTCTTTTATCCGGGGATTGACAGTTCTGCCGCACTGTTTGGCTGCTTCCCGGGCAATCCTCTCCCAGCGCTTTCTGCGGGCAATCTGTTTCTGTTTATCTAACTTTACTATTGTCCGGGCTGTCTGAACAGGTATAATTGTATCCACGCCTAACTCCGTGCACTTCTGGATAATATAATCTATCTTGTTCTTTTTCGGTAAAGCCTGGATTAGGGTAACCTTTAAGTTGGATACCGCAGTGGTCTTGCGCACACGTTCAATTTTCAATTTGACCTTTTTGTTTGCTGTATCTAAGATATGGCCTTGATAAAGCGTGCCCTTACCGTCAAAGGCCTCTATCCGGTCACCCGCTTTAAGCCTCATCACATCCAGGATATGGTGGGCCTCTTTTCCATCTATCATGGCAATATCGCCCTGGATACTTGCTGGAGGAATAAAGAATTTGCTCATTTTTTTTAACTTGGTTAAAAGGCCTATCTTATTATCATACCGTAAATTAGGTAAATTGTCAAAAAAATACCGCTAAAAACGCCTTTGGCAAATCTAGCGGGAACGCACCTGCTCCATTCTATTATGCAAACGGAAGCTCACCTTTGTTAATCATTTTTTTCTTCGAAGACCTGGGCGGTAAAACTGTAGAGTTCAGTCCCCTCATCTTTCCAGGCACCGGGACTTAAGCCGGCTTTATGGGCGCAAAGATTAGAAAGGAATTCTTCGCGGTTCCAACCGGTCTCTATCGCCACCTGAGGTAAAAATACGCCGCGAGCATTGCCTTTTTTGACAATTACGCCGTGCACACCCATTTTAAGCTCTTTAACATCTTCTACTTTTTTTGGTTGAGTGAGCACAGAGATTTCAATATC
>JAMXCY010000063.1 GCA_024543015.1 Candidatus Omnitrophota bacterium
CAGACAGGAGCCGAACAGGTCTAATCCATAGGTAAGACCGGCGGAGCGGCCAACTGTCCGAGTGCTAGTTTTAAGGTATAATTTGTTAGCCAGGGGAAATTGGAATCCGCCAATTACGCCGGGAATAACCGGCAGAAGTGGAAACACAACATTAGAGCCCAGCCAGAAACCAAATTTTCCCTTCAGGTTTAAAAATACCCAAAACAGAAATGGTAACACTAAGGGATAAATCAGAATTGCCTTTTGCGTCTTGATAAACAAAGGATAATCTGCTTTATCTAATCTCTTGGTGATCCACCAGCTCCCGAAAATCAACCCGATCATATAAGTAGTTAAAATAATCCCCAATTTATAATAGACATATCCATATATAACCTGAAATGAAACCAGGGTTACAATCTGAAAGCTAATCTCAGCAAATCCTGTAGTTCCCACACAACTCAACACTGCCCACCTGGGTAGCTTTCTGCTTAAACTCCTCAGCCACAAGGGCGCAAGTAAAAGCAAATAGATAAAAGCCGCACCCAGATAAATTATTTTAGGGCTGATCGCCTGGAATAACTTTTTTAAACTATATTTGAAATAGGTATTCCAGAGGACTAAATCATAGTAATAGGCAATCGGCTTAAAATCTGTATTAATAGCCGTCGCTTTTGATTGGGCTAGCCTGTTTTGGAAGAAATCAATCCTTTCCTGGGATAGCTCGCTATAAAGGTAGTACTCCCGCATATATTTAGCCTGAATCTTTCTAGCTTTCAGCCTCTGCATCAACACTCGCCAGTCTAAGGTCAGGACGCCTTTTGCTTTTGAGGCCAAAAAGTAATTTGTTTCACCGGGAGTAATCTTTACTTCCGGAAAAACACTCTCCAGGGTTTTCTTTAACGTTTGATAAAGTTGATTTTGTTCCGGGCTGATATAATTAGGATTAGAATGCATCGAGAAGGATAAGATTCCTTTTTCCTTAAGTACATTTTTTACTTCTGCATAAAACTCTCTGGTATAGAACCTGTTTAGTTGGGCAGTATGCGGTGAAGGCAAACTTATTATTACTACATCATACTTTTGGTCGGTTCTTTTGATGAACAACCTTCCATCCATATTGGAGATAACCCTGACCCGGGGATCATTGAGCGCCTGATTGGCAGGAAGATACTTTCTGGCTAACTCAATTACCAAAGGGTCCAGTTCAACATAGTCCACCGCCTCTACCGGATGCTTTAACACTTCTCTTAATTGCCCGCTTGAGCCCCCACCTATTAGCAAAACTTTCTTTGGTTCGGGATGCTCCAGGAGAGGAAAATGGGCCTTTTTTTCACTGGTAAATTTATCCGGCACGGTAAAACTATACAATCCATTATTGAAAATACTGAAAAGATTCTCTTTTTTAGTAACTGCGATATTGCCATATACAGAATTTTGTGAGGTTAGAAGTTTGAAGTTTCTCCATTGTAGATTTAAGGAGTACTGGCGAAGTCTATCTACCTGGCCTGAGAAGATGGAAAAAATAAACATAATCATAATTACACCTATAGAGACAGCCAGGGTCTTTCTTTCCCATAAAAGTAGTAAAGCGGCTAATAGATTTAATAGACCGATTAAAACCATAATATAAAGAGGTGCAAGCACACGGATTAAACAAAGGCTGGTCACCAGCCCTCCGACAGAAGCGCCGATGGCCTCTAAGATATAGACATAGCCAATTTGGCCTGCCCCTTTCGAACTCTCATTTCCAACGGGGCTTGCGCCGGCCACCTCACAGCCTAAAACAAAGAGCAATCCTGCTAAAATACCAATAGGTGCTAATAAAAGAAAGGAAGCTAAACTCATCGGCAGCACGCCAATAATCTCACCGGGTGAGTAGTTAAGCCCCCGGGGAATAAGCCGCGCCCCCAGAACACTTAGCGGCAGAAGGAAGGCTAATATTACTTCGCCCAGACTTAAGGCCACTAACTTTTGTCTGATTCGTCCGCTTAAGCATCTACCAATGCCCCAGCTACCCAATGCTACCCAGAATAACCAACTGGCTAAAGTGATACCCAGAGAAAGTTCATTGCCATAGAAGACGACCAGAAGCTCGCGCATCAGGATAATCTGGCCGGCCATAACACTGAAGCCAATTGATATTAAAGCGAAGGTAAAGCGTTTTTTCATCGCCACACTCCGGCTATCTCTGTTGCGCAGAATTTACACTTTCCGTTTACTATGTTGTTCTCTAAAATCCGATAACCCAGCCGCCGAATCAAGAGTTTACCGTCTGTGGGACAATAGGTGTTTTCTCCAACGTGGCCGGGAACATTGCCGATATAAACATACCTTAATCCTTCTTTCATAGCTATTTTTCTCGCTTCCTCAAGCGTCTTGATCGGGGTAGGAGAAAGATTCTTCAATTTATAAGAGGGGTGAAATCTAGAAAAGTGCAGCGGCGTATCCCTGCCGACTTCGTCTCTGACCCACTGACACATCTTCCTTACGGTCTGCAAATCATCATTAAAAGAAGGAACCATGAGATTAGTAATCTCTACATGCACCAGGTTTTTCTTAAGAGTTTTTATAGTATTGAGCACCGTCTCCAAATCTCCTTCAGAAATTTTACTGTAGAATTCCTGAGTAAAACCTTTAAGGTCGATATTAGCGCCATCAAGATAAAGGGCCAGTTCCTCTACTGGTTTGCGATTAAGCGAGCCATTGGAGTGGTAGATATTTCTGATCCCATATTTCTGAGCAATCTTGGCTGTATCTAACATATATTCGTAAAATATAGAAGGCTCTGTATAGGTATAGGCTATGGTCGGGCATCTGTATTTACGGGCCGCCTCAACTGTAGCCTCAGGCGGCAGATATTGATTTTGTGTCTCCTCAGGAGGAAACTGGGAAATCTGCCAGTTTTGGCAATATTTACAGCGGAAGTTACATCCGGCTGTGGCAATAGAAAAAGCAGTAGTGGCGGGTAAGAAATGAAACAGCGGCTTTTTCTCAATCGGGTCAATATGCACCGCCGTGGGATTTCCATACACCAGGCTATAATGTTTACCATCCCGTGGTTCTCTGGCCCGGCAAATACCCCGCATACCATTCTTCAGCAGGCAGTTTCTCGGACAAAGATGACACTGGATTGTCCGCTGATCCAGTTTCTCATAAAACATCGCCTCATGAGAATTGACAAATCCCGGGCCGCCTTTTTCTTCGGCCGCCTCAGCAGACTCTTTTAATAAATTCAAAAGCAGCGGAGAAATTAGCAAACCTGCCCCGCTTAAAAGACAGGTCTGACAAAATTTCCTGCGGGAGATTTTCTTAATACCGAACTTTCTCATCTCTACTCTACCAACTCAGCCTTTATTCTTATTATCTTCTTAGGCTCTAGCGGATCGTTAGAATATATGGTAATCATTCTCGTAACCGGGGATGGAAATTTATCCGGGATATGATAATTGGGATCAAAGGTAACGGTTAATTTTGCCTGTTGAGCGGGTAGAACTTTTGCTTTCCAAGCTGTATCGGTCTTACCTTTTGTGTCAAAAGCTGGACTCTTCTTTTGTTTCCTTGTCTTAAGTGAAGCTGTAGTGCAACCGCAGGAGGTTTTAATATCATCAATTACTAAAGGAATTTTTCCTTTATTCTTTATGATAAAAAATGTTTCCACTATCCCTTTGCTTAAACTTAATTTCCCAAAATCATAACTCTCGGGCTCAATGACAATCTCCGGGTATTGACCAGGAACATTTTTGATCAGCTCTGCCTTTATCCTGGCACGTTTATCCTCAAATTCTACCGGATAACCTGCATTTTCCCAGGCGCCATAGCCATCCTCAAAGACTTTAATCTTACCTTGCTTAAATCCATTCTTGATTAAAATTATTCCTGCGCTTCTGCTGGCCTCGCAACTACCGCCATCCCAAGTGCCCTCACAGTAAAGGACAATTTCCTGGTCACGAGGAATTTCGCCAAGTCTTGACTCTAATTTTGAAAGTGGTATACTTAATGCCCCTTTTATATGTCCGCGCTTATAATCTCCGCTATTGCGCACATCCACCCAGACTACATCCTTAAATAAAAGATAATAATTCTCGTAGGCTTCCTCAAGATAAATTATAGACGGTTCCTCAGTTGGTCCTAACTTTGGACCGCGAATTAAAGGATATCCTTCTTTCTCCCAAAAAGATATCCCATCTAAATTATAAGCATTATAGCCCATCTGGATTAGCTTCTTAGACACGTAACTGCTTCTATGTCCTGCACCGCAATAGACAACCATTGGTAGTTTTTTATCTATTGTCTCTAATTTTTTCAGCACCTCCGGATCTTGCTGATCAAACTTACTCTTGGGCAACCATATCGCATCAGGTATATGCTTGAGTAGATATTCATTTTCCTCTCGTACATCAAGAATAACTATTTTCTCGTTGGATTGAATTCGTGAATGAAGTTCGAAGGAAGATATTTTAGGTGCAGAAATTAAGAGGGGTGGCAGAACAAGCTTACGAGATTTTTTAGTACTTTTCGACTCAATTTTAACTCCTAAATCAGCAAATATGCTTATTATTTTTGTAGGATTTTCAGGGTCATTGGATTCTATATAAACGTCGCTTCTTATCTTTCCCGAGGCCTTTCTTTGTTTAGGGTCAAAGGTTACTTTAAGCTTTGCCGAGCTTCCGGGAGCTATCTTCTTTGAAGAGATTGAAGCTTTTGTGCAGCCACAGGAGGTACTTACGCGCTTTATAATTAACTCTTTCTGGCCTATGTTTTTTACCTTAAAAATATGCGTTTTTATGTTTGTGTTCTTTATTTTTCCAAAACTCCAAGAGTACGGCAAAACCTCTATCTTTGGATCTTGCAAGAGCTGTTCATCTGAAGTTGCGCCAAGGCTAATTTTCCCATAAGAAGGACTCAAGGCTACAATAGTCGATAAAATAATTGCTATTGTTATTTTTTTCATTTTGTTAGGTTCGTTTTATTATACTTTTTCGGTGCTCTTGTGAAGGATAAATTTGGCTATTCGTGTGTCATCTTTTTGATTAAGATTGACAAATTCTACTCCTGCATCATATTTTTCGCTAAAGCCTGCTTTCCTTGTCCAAACCACTCGGCAGACCCCCTGCACAGCCTTGCTCCCAATCATCAAAGGCATCTTCATGACTAACTTTAAATTCAGGGGTAAAAATTCATAGGTAGTCATCCTCAGTCCGCTTTCACTGATATCTTTCATTAAACTCCCTCTAAACTCCTTAAATTGCCAAATATTTCTTTCTATCTTTCTATACTGCACCGGGGTATGAAAGTCAAGCCTGGAATATCTCCTTCTTTCTCTGGAATCTGTGAACATATCCTTTTCTCTCTTTCCGGCCCGTGTGTTTTAATAAGTGTATCGGTTTTTAAATTTAAAGTCAAACTCCGCCTCTTTCCCTCATACAGGATTTACGCTTTTTACTTTCTCCTTTTAAACTGTCTTTCCTTGATCCAGCAATATAACACCGGAACTAAAATCAGATTAGATAAAGTAACGGTAATTAACCCTCCTACCGTTGGAGAGGCCATCGGCTTCATAATTTCAGAGCCTGCTCCCGTAGAGAGCATTATCGGAAGCAGGGCAATAATTGTCGTGGTTGTAGTCATCATCGCCGGCCTTACCCTTAATAAACAGCCTTCGATGACGGTCCGGTGAATATCCTCAATGGCGCCCGGGGCCTTCCTGCGGAATAAGTCATCCAAAGTTGAGAGCAAAACTACGGCATTGTCTGTGGCTATGCCAAAGAGGGCAATAAAGCCGACCCAAACAGCAGTTGAGAATTTGAAGCCCAGGATGAATAACAAGATTATCCCGCCCATCAGCGCTACCGGGATACCTGTGGAGAGAATAAACAAAGTACTAAAATTCTTAAAGGCAATATATAGTAAAATCATGATTACGCTTAAGGCTATAATTAGAGAAGGGATAAGCTTCTTGCGCGATTCCATCTCTGATTCAAACTGACCGGACCAGGAAATAAAGTATCCTGACGGTAAGTTTAATTCCCCGCTTTCAATCTTCTCCTGCACCGCCTCCTGGGCATTGTGGACAAAGTCGATTAAGCCAACTTTATCCTGGTTAACGTTAATAAAGATCCGGGCATATGAAAGAGTGTCTTCCGAATTAATTACCGCCGGGCCATGAACTTTCTTTAAGGTAGCTACTTGCGCTAAAGGGATGTGTTCTCCGGTAGCCGTGGGCACAAAGATTCTTTTCAGTGCCTCGGGGCTGTCTCTTAACTCTCTTAAATACCGAACCCGCACCGGATAACGCTCTCTTCCTTCAACAGTGGTGGTTAAATTCATCCCGCCAATAGCGGTCATGA
>JAMXCY010000064.1 GCA_024543015.1 Candidatus Omnitrophota bacterium
TGTTCCGGGCAGAATAGCAGAGGCTAAACAGCCTAAGGTTAAGTCGTTGCTTGACCTTGAACACGGAAGACTTCCTGATCCGGTAGCTGAGGCGGTAAATATCCTAGTCAAAAAGCAAGATGAACTTGAGGAAAGAATCAAAAAACTAGAAAATAGGTAGAATGCCAACAGCCAGAGTAAAGAGGTGTTTATTTTTGGTCGGTTTTCTTTGCTTGGTAAATCTGAGCATCGATAATGTTTGGACCGAAGATGAAACGCCTCTTTTTTTAGAAGTGAAAGGGCTATCGCTTGATGAATGTATCCGCTTCGCTGCCCAAAACAGTTTTGAGATCAAGTTAGCCCGCCTGGATTTTTTGGTTGCCGAAACCGACCAGGGCATTGCCGAGTCGATATTTGATACTAATTTCTCAATAGATCTAAGCTACGAAAAAGACAAGAGAGAACCGCTATCTACTCTTGCCGGCGACAATAAACAAACGAATATCTATTCAGTTGAGACGACAAAAAAGTTTCCCTCCGGTACTGAGCTTACCCTATCCCTTGATGATACCAGAAAATGGGATAATTCTGGATTTGTGACCAGAAACCCTGCTCATACAGCCGAGCTGAGTTTCGAAGCCCGTCAGCCTTTAGGCAAGAATATTTTCGGTTATATCGACCGACGCGATGTTTCGGCAATATACCTGGCCATTCAAAATGCAGATTTAGATACCCAGGAGAGAATTGAATCTCTATTTGCCGAAGTTGAGCGGGCTTACTGGGATTGGGCTTTCTCTAAGAGAAATTTGGAACTTTATGGTCAGATTTTAGAAAAAGCACAAGATTTGCATCAGAGCAATGCCAATAATTATGATATCGGACGCATAGAAAAAGGGGATTTCTTAGCCTCTGGGGCAAATGTACTGATCAGAGAAAAAGACCTGCTCATCGCGGAGAATAAATACAGGCGCGCCGAAGAGAAGGTGAAACTCCTGCTCAATATAGGCAGCGCTTACCGGGTTTACCCCAGGCAGAATCTGGAATACAAAAAACAAGAATTTGCTCTTGAGAAATGTTTAAGAGGAGCCTTTGCGATGAGGCGTGATTATCGCCAGGCAAAAAGAGAAATAGAGAGGCAGTATATTATTTTGGAAACTAAAGAAAACGCGCGTTGGCCGGAGATTGACCTGGTGGCTAGTTTTGCAGCCAACGGCATAGATGCAGAATTTGGCCGGGCCATAAATGATATCACTACTGATGGCAACACAGATTATTATCTAGGCCTGGAGATTTCTCTGCCGCTGGAGAACAATTTAGCCCAGAGCGAATTTGACCGGGCCAGGCACAATAAAGAAAAGGCACTGATTACGCTGAAAAATATAGAAAGGACTGTGGCTACTGAGATAGGCGATGCCTTTCGCGACCACCTTACTTACCAAACCAATGTAGCTAAAGTCAAAGAGGCCGCCCTATTGCAACAGGAAAAACTCAAAGAAGAAGAGAAGCGCTTTAAATATGGCCGCTCCAGCACCAAGAGGTTGATAGATTATCAACAGGATTATCTGAACGCCCAGCTGGAAGTAGCCAAAGGTTTACTTAACTTAGAAACAGCCAGAATTAATCTTGAGAAAAACATGAACATAATCTTGAAGAAATACGAAGGGTTGCTATGAGCCTGCCGCGTTTTAGTGTTAATCAATCCTTATTCGTCAATTTGATCTCGGTAATCTTACTGGTTATCGGCTTAATGGTGCTTCTGGGCATCAACAGAGAGGTATTTCCTAATGTTTCTTTTGATATTGTCAACGTTGCCACAGTCTACCCGGGCTCTACGCCGCAGGATGTAGAGAAGCTCATTACCGTCCCCATAGAAAAGGAAATTAAACAAGTTGACGGTATCAAGAAGATGAAGTCTAGGTCTTCAGCAAGTTTTTCTTCTCTGACAATATATATAGATCCCGATGAAACCAACAAGCAGAAAGTAGTTAGAGATATCCAAAGCGCCGTGGATAAGGTAAAGGGCTTGCCTAAAGATGTGGACGATCCTGTGGTAACTGAGGTTCTCAGCAAACAGTATCCAATCATCGAGGCGTCTTTATCCGGTAAGATGACGGAACACAAGTTACAAGAACACGCAGACATACTTGAAGATATACTGGAAGATATAAAAGGTGTGGGCCGAATCAGAAAGTCTGGTTATCGGGAAAGAGAAATACAAATTCTGGTCGACCCGGGAAAACTTAATGAATATTATGTTTCGTTGGATGAGATAGAACAGGCTCTAGCTGCCCGCAACATCAACCTTCCCGCCGGAAGAATAGATACCAAGACAGTAGAATACAGTATCAGGACAACAGGGGAATTCTTAATGGCTGAAGAAGTGGAGGATGTAATTATTCGGGCCAATGACGCCGGCAACTGGCTAAGGATAAAAGATGTAGCTAGCGTTTACGATGGCTTTAAAGATGAGTATATAATTAATAAGACCTTAGGCACTCGTTCTATTAACCTGCTGGTGCTAAAGAAAGAATCCGGAGATGCCCTGCGGGTAGTGGACAAAATAAAGGAAAAATGCAGCGAGTATCTTAGCCGGCAAACTGACGGCCTGAAGATTTCCTATGTTAATGATTATTCCTTTTATGCCCGCCGGCGCCTGAGGGTCCTCAGCAATAATGCCTGGGCAGCTATTGCTATTGTGATTATAGTCCTTTTGATATTTTTCCAGAAGAGAGTAGCCTTTTTGACCTTTTTGGGTGTGCCGATAGCCTTTTTTGCTACCTTTATTGTGATGGGCGCTATGGGCATAACCATAAACTTAATCAGTATGTTCGGTTTAATCATTGTTCTGGGAATGCTCGTGGATGATGGCATTATCGTAGCGGAGAATGTCTATCGCTATATGGAAGCGGGCAACTCCCCGCGGGTAGCCGCTGTTAAAGGAACTGAACAGGTGATGGGTGCGGTTACGGTGGCAGTATTAACTACGATTGCCGCATTTTCACCGCTTCTTTTTATGTCTGGCATTATTGGCAAATTCTTAAGGAATATTCCCACAGTTTTAATTATTGCTCTTCTGGCCTCACTTGCTGAGGCGTTGATTATTTTACCCTGCCACCTGGCGGACTTTGCCAAAGTTAAACTTAATGCCCAGGGTCATCGTGTTGGCGTAACTAAGGAGTTACGCTGGTTTAAAAAGTTTGTTTCTTTCTACACACGGTTTCTGGAAGCAGCAATTAGAAGAAAATGGAAAGTTTTTTGGACGGGTGCGGTAATTACTGTAATTTCAATAACCTTAGTTGCTCTGGCCATTTTTGGCAAAGGGCCTCTAAAATTTATTCTCTTTCCCCATGCCGGGATAGAGTTCTTCTTTATCAGAGCCGAAGCCCCTATCGGCACACCGTTAGAGACAACTAATCAGCTGGTTGCGCCGATAGAAAAACTTGTTGCTGAATTGCCTAAGCAGGAACTGGATACTTATATTACTACTGTAGGCCAAACATCAGAGGACCGTCGGGACCCATTTGCTCAAGACGCCAGCCATCTGGCCCAGATAACTGTTTATCTTACGCCCGAGCAGAGTAGAGAAAGAAAAGTCGATGAGATTGTGGCTCAGATGCGCGAGCAAACAAAAGATATCCCGGGCCTTACGAATCTTAGGTTTGATCAGCCTCAGACCGGGCCGCCTGTAGGAAAACCTGTAGAGGCGCAAATTCGAGGTGAAAATTTTGATACCCTTGATCAGATTGCGCAAGAATATATGGATTATTTATCCACAATCGATGGGACATCAGACATTACTTGGGACCATAAGCCGGGGAAACAAGAAATCCGTGTGAGTGTTGATCGCGAGAAAGCAACTTTGGTTGGTTTGAATGTCGAACAGATAGCCAAGACTGTGCGTGCGGTTTTCGAAGGAGGGATTGCTACACGAATCAAACCGGTTAAAGCAGAAGAAGAAACGGATGTTACGGTTAAATTCAATAAAGATGCAGCGGGAGATTTTGCAGTGTTTGAAAAAATCCTTGTTTTGAATAAATTCGGCAATTTAATCCCGCTGAACAGGGTAGCAAGAATAGAGAAGATCCCGGGGACAACTACTATTCATCATTTAGATGGCAAGCGCGTGGTTACTGTTTCCAGCAATGTGGATACAACTAAGACTACTGCAATGAATGTCAACAGACTGCTGGAAAGAAAGTTCAAGGATATCGCACAGAGGGATCTTGGCTATTCTGTCCAATATGGCGGCGAGCAAGAAGAAAGCAGGCAATCTTTAAAGAGCCTCTTGAAGGCATACTTTTTTGCCTTTTTGATTATTTATTTGTTGCTGGCCTCTTTCTTTAAATCACTGATTCAACCCTTTATTGTAATGCTGGCTATACCTTTTGGCTTAGTCGGTGTTGTTTTTGCCTTTTTAATCCATGGACATCCTTTATCTTTGATGGCCATTATCGGGATTATCGGGTTAAACGGTATCGTGGTCAATGATTCTATTGTCTTGGTTGATTTTATTAATAAATTACGCGCCCAGGGCGTGGCCAGGAGAGAGTCTATTGTGAAGGCAGTGCAGGTGAGGATCCGCCCGGTTATTTTAACCACGGTTACTACTGTTGGTGGGCTTTCTACAGTAGCTTATGGAATTGGAGGTAGAGATCCTTTCTTGGTGCCCATGGCCCTGGCTATATGTTGGGGGCTTTTATTTGCCACAGTATTAACTTTGCTCATTACCCCCTGCATTTATTCTATTATTGACGATATGGCTTTAAAAATAGCACACCGCTCAAATATGGTCCGCAGCGCTAAAGTGAATAATATGTCTAAGATCC
Organism: Candidatus Omnitrophota bacterium; assembly: GCA_024543015.1. Classification (GTDB taxonomy): domain Bacteria; phylum Omnitrophota; class Gorgyraeia; order JAFGHF01; family JAFGHF01; genus JAMXCY01. The sequence continues at coordinate 4,806 of JAMXCY010000064.1, forward strand.
CTCGCTGATGCTCGGGATTAAGGTTTAATTTGTTAGGGATCTTTTACGCAAGCTTGAGGGGAGGATCTTGAGCTGCTCCCGGTATTTGGCGCAGGTTCGGCGGGCAAGAAGAATTTCTCTTTTCTTTAAAATCTCAACTATCTTTTCGTCAGTTAAAGGATGCTTGGGATTTTCTGCTTTAATTAAGTCTTCAATTTGCGCTTTGACATTTTTGCTTGAGATAACCTCACCTTTGCTTAATTTTATTCCCTGGCTTAACAGATCCCGCAGGGCAAAAACCCCAAACTGTGTTTGCATATATTTGTTGGCCAGAACCCTGCTAACAGTGGACTTATCCCTTTTTATGGCTTTGGCTATTTGCTCAACGGTCAACGGTAAGAGGTATCTTTCTCCTTTGTCTAAAAAGTCCTTTTGGGTTTCGATAAGCAGGCGGGCTACTTTAAGCAGTGTGGATTGTCTCTGGGCTACAGCCTTGATTAACCAAACGGCGGAATTCAATTGACTCTTAAGGTATTGTTTAGTATCTTTAGCTACCTTGGCATCTTGCAATAGTCTTCTGTATTGAGGACTGACCTGTAGTGTGGGCAATTCTTCGTCATTAAGGATGATTTCGTAGTTTTCTTTTTGCTTTTGCAGGATTATATCGGGGCGAATATAAGTATTGTTGGAGCTGGCGAAAGGCCGGCCGGGTTTTGGTTCAAGAGAGGAGATTTCTTTAACTGCTTGCTCTATTTTCTCAAGCGGTACCTTAAAAACCCGAGCCAGATGGTCGTACCTTTTCTTTTCTAAATCCGTTAAATAGTTAGAGACTATTTTACTGCTTAAGGAATCTTGTTTATTTTTCTGCTTTAGCTGAATGACCAGGCAATCTTTTAAATTTTGCGCCCCCACTCCCGGTGGATCAAAGCTTTGGATTAGCCTTAAGGCTTGCAGGCTATCTTTTTTGCTGACCCCTAAAATTTCTTGTATTTCTTCCACTGAACATTGCAGGTAGCCGTTTTCATCTATGTTGCCAATAATAAATTGCCCGATTTTATAATCAGAAGAACTAGCCGTGGATAAACTCAACTGTTGCAGAAGATTTTCCTGCAGGGAAGGAACGTATCGGGCTAGGCTTTCTTTGAAGTTTTGTTTTTTTTGTATTTCCTGGCTGTAGCTGGTATTATCGTTATCGCTGTCAAAATATTCTTGTTGGGTTTCGCGCAGAATACTTTCGATCAGTTCTTCTGAATCGGTGGGTTCATCTTTTTCTTGAACATTTTCGGCTTCTTCCAAAAGGGGATTCTCCACCATCTTCTCCTGCAAAAATCGCTTTAATTCCATTAAAGGTAATTGTAGGATATAAAGCGATTGGCGCATCTTGGGCGTAAGGGCCAGTCTTTGGGTAAGCTTTAAAGTTAATTTTTGTTGCAGGGACATCTGTTTTCCTTTGGTATAGGAAAGTATGCAGCATATACCACTGCGAAAATTGCAT
>JAMXCY010000065.1 GCA_024543015.1 Candidatus Omnitrophota bacterium
ACTTGGTCTGAACCCTTTCTAATAACCTCCATCTTTCCTCACCTCCTCCCTTTTTATTGATTACACAGATTAGGAAGATTTTCATCTATAAGCATCTGCACATCTCTATCTGTGCTCATCTGTGTTTTCCATCTGTGATTATCTGTGTGCTAAGGTGCCAATCCCTCAGCGTATAATAGGGCATACTCAAGGTAAAAAACTCATCTATTCCCTTAAACTTAGCGGAAACTGCATGGAAATCCACGGGAAAATAGAGAAAACAAGCCGACTCGTCTTGATAAATAAGCTGATGAATCTTTTGATAAATCTCTTGTCTTTTTTCTTTATCTTTAGTAACTCTTCCTAATTCAAAAAGCTTATCTATCTCTTCATTATTATAAGTCCATAATCTACTCATTCTTTTACACTCTCTAGAGTACCAATGTGCTGCTGTATCATCAGGGTCTGTTCCGCCCAGAAATAATCTTAGATGTGCCTGGACTCTATTCTGCCCCAGAAACTCTTTAGTAAGCATATCCTCGTGGTTATATAGCTGCAGCTTAATCTTTATGCCAATCTCCTGAAGCTGCTGTCTAATAACCATAGCTATTCTTTTATATATATCACTCCTTGTGTCAATCAATACCTTGAGTTCTAATTCTTCTCCTTCTTTCTCCAAAATCCCATCATTATCTATATCTTTCCAACCTGCTTCAGCTAATAAGGCTTGAGCTTTTTCAGAATTATATTCAAAAGGCTTAACTTCAGGATTAAAACCCAAAGACTCAGGATAAAAAGGTCCATTAGATTCTAAACCATACCCACCTGCTACTCTCTCAATTAAACTCTTTATATCCACTGCATAGGTAATAGCTTTTCTAATTTTTCTGTCAGCTAATATAGAATCCTCAGGGTTATAAGAAATAGCGTAATAACAATCGATAGGAAGGGCATAGGCTTTAAATGCGGGGTCATCTTTTAGAATCTCATAATCCTCTCTTTCAATAAACTCGACAAAATCAACTTCACCCCGCATAAGAGCAGCCCAGACATCGCGGGAAGTAGGATAGGTTTTCACAATAATCTTATCTAAATAGGGCCGGCCTTCATAATAATCAGGGTTATATTCCAAAGTAATCTCATCTTCTTTTGTCCATTGTTTAAATCGAAAAGGACCAGTGCCAACAGGATGGGAATTAAAGAGGCAATCTTTTAAGTCAACTTTTTCAAGAAGGTGTTTAGGCATGATTTCTATATTTGTTAATCTGTAAATAAAAGGAACTGACGGCTTATTTAAAATTATCTGAAAGGTATAGGCATCAACTACCTTAAATTCCTTGGCTAATTGAAAAGATAACCTGAAAGGAGAATTAATCTTTGGGTCAATGAGTTTATCGTAAGTAAACTTTACATCAAAAGCCGTGCATTCTCTAGCGTCATGAAATCTAACCCCTTTTCGTAAATGAAAGGTGTATACCAAGTCATCAGAAGATATATCCCAGGACTCTGCTAAGTCCGGTTCTATTTTCCCTTTTGAATTTATCCTCACCAAACTATTAAAAATCAACTCCTTAAGTGAAGCTGAAACGCTATGAGTAATAAGAACAGGATTGATTATCGTGGGCTTATTGCGTGTTCCCCAGATTAAGGTTCCGCCATAAGCTTTATCGGTTTTGGGTATATTCTGAAACTTTGTAATGGTCGGAACTAACATAATTAGAAGTAAGACAATTAAGAAAACAAATAGGAGTATCCGCATTCCTCACCTTTTATATAAGCAACTTTCGTGCCATTCAATACAAAGTGTAAGTGCAAAAGGCGTAGATAGAAAATGCTTCTGCACACAACTATAGTTAAATCTTAGAGTTAAGAGTTATTTTATATTTTTTGTATCTTTAGCCTTTGCCTCTTTGGCTTGGTATCCGGGGTCTGATTGCCGGGCAGCTTAGGCAAAAAAACTGTGCATTTTGACTTATTATGCACACTTTTTGCGGAAATAATCTATAGCATCGGTGGAAAAATAGTCACCATTTAATGCTGACTCCACCCTCAAAATACCTCTCTGAAACAGGATAATAGTAGTCGGCCCAGTATTTGCTATTGGTAAGATTGTAAACATTTAAGAAAAAGGTAGTATTTTTAACTTTTTGGGAGATTTTCAAATCCAGGAGCATCTTCCTGTCGTTGGGGTCAACTGAAACAAGTTGGCCCAGTTGGTCAAAATACTCTGTAGTCTCTTCATTCCAGCGGTCATAATATCCCCGTAGAGAAAGATTAAACCCATTTTTATTTTTATATTCAATCCCTAAATCAAAGCTCTGCCTGGGCCTACCCCCGCCCCTTGCGGTTTTTCTTGCAGCCCTATCCTCAATATCGTTAAATGCGCCGGAGGCAAAGAAAGATAGCTCTTTAGAAAAATCTATCTTGAATTGAAGTTCTACTCCCTGTCTGCGAAATTTCTCAAAATTCTTCATATACAGCTCTCCAAACTCATTCTCAGCCAGGGCAAGAGCCTCAGACACATCAGCTCGATATAAGGAAAACTTAAGCCAAAGCTCAGGAAGGGGTTGACTTTCTAATCCTAACTCATACACCCAGGCGCGTTCAGGTTCTATCCCAGGATTAGTAGCAATCCAGGAAAGGCTTTTCTCATAATACTTCCAGAGAAGCGGTGGTGCATTGAAAGCACGTGAAACTGAGGCCCGGATTAAAGTCTGGGGGGCACTCTTTAAATGATATACTGCCCCTAGAGAAGGGCTCACTTCTTCGCCAAACTCACTGTTGCGGTCATAGCGTAAACCAAAATTAAAATCCCAGGGGTCTAATTTTAAAGTATAATTGGCGTAAGGCGCCTGTAAATTCAGGCTTTTTGCTTCGGTAAGATAAGTTGACTTTAATATATCCCAGTCAAAATCCACACCTAAAACCAACAAGTCTCTTTCCTGGGGATGGGTAGTTAAGTTTAGACTTAACTGATAAAGCATACTTTTAAATCTGGCTACCCACCAAGGTTCCTCATCGGTTATAGTATCAAAAGACTTTGTAGTAAGCTCCTGGCGGGAATGTTTAAAATCAATTCTTATATCAATATCGTCAAAATTTCCTTCCCAACCAACTTTCCCATAACGAGCCCGGTAGGGTTTCGCCTCCCAAGTTCCATCGGGATACCGGCCGCTATTAGCATCTGCGTCACTATAGCCGAAGGAGGCAACTATTTTACCCATATCTTTTAAATCATAAGATAACTTACTGAATACTTTCTTCTCCAATACATCGTCTTTGGGGCCCCGACCACCTGATTCCATGTAACTAGAAAGAAAATAATAACCTAAATCACCGATTTTTCCGGATAAATCAAGACTTTGCTTTCGGGTACGAAATTCAGCAAAGGAGATAGTAAAGCTTCCTTTGGGAATTAAAGTATCGCCGGTATCTTTGGTAATAACATTAATCACCCCGCCCAGGCTTGAGCCCCAAATACTGGAAGATGCCCCTTTAATTATTTCTATCTTGCTTATATTCTCAATGGGAAACCTGCTAAGATCAACCTGGCCTGAAGAGAGGGGATTTAAAGGTATGCCGTCAATCATTACTCTCACCTGGCGGGAATCACAACCTTGGATGGTTACTGATGCCACGCGGCCAAATCTTCGGTTAAGCCCAATGTCAACGCCGGGTATATATTTTAAGGCTTCTCCTAAATTCCCGGCCGGCAATTGCTTGATTTGGTCTCCATCAATTGCTGTTACATTCTCGGTTACTTCGCTTAAGCCGACTTCAGTCCTTCTGCTGGTTACTATTATCTTTTCTAATTCAATACTTCGACTTTGCTCAGTATTGACCCTGAGTAAAATCAGAGGGTCAATACTTTGGCTTTGAATCTCGGTTGAATTCTCCGGCACTGAGGCCTCGAGGCCGGACTCTGTTGAAACACCCGGGGTTGAACTGTTCAGTTGAACATCCTCGCTACCGACTCTATTCTGTAAGGTCTTGGGAACCTCTTGGTCGAAGACAATCCGTATCTCCCTTCGCTGGAGTTCACCCTGAGTGAAAGCGAAGGGTTTAGAATTGAACAAGTCAACTTCTTCGACTTCCTCTACTTTTGCCCCTTGAACATCAACCGTCCCAATAATTAGGATGATAACTAATAAATATAAATATTGAGCTGCTTTCAATTTCAGTTCTTTAATCCCAGACTTTTCATCTTATTGAAAAGAGCGTTACGGTGAACACCTAAGATTTTAGCTGCCTTGATTTGGTTACCGTCTACTCTTTCCAAAACAACCTCTATATATTGCTTCTCGAAATCCTTGCAGGCATCTCTGAGTCCGCCTTCAGCCTGGAAACCCCTTGCCAATCTGCTTTTGATAAATATATCAAAAGGCAATTCCTTGGGTGTAATAACACCGTCATCCTTTAAGGCCACTAGACGTTCGATGACGTTTTTAAGTTCCCGAATGTTGCCTGGCCAGTCATAATCTATTAAGTTTTTTAAAGCATCCTTCGTTAATCCTTCGATTTTTTTTCGGAAAGCCTGGTTGTAAGCCCGGAGGAAATGTTCTATTAAGGAAGGGATATCTTCCTTTCGTTCCCTTAAAGGAGGAAGGCATACAGGCACAACATTCAAGCGATAGTATAAATCCTCCCTGAATTTTCTCTCTTTTGTCGCCCGCTTCAAGTTAATATTAGTAGCAGAAATTATGCGCACATCGACTTTAATTATCTTGATTCCACCTAATCTTTTAATCTCTTTCTCTTCCAAGGCCCTTAAGAGTTTAGCCTGCATATCGAATCGTAAATCGGAGATTTCGTCTAAAAAGAGTGTTCCCTCATTAGCCAACTCCAGCATACCTAATTTCTGATTAGTAGCATCAGTGAAAGCACCCCTTTCATGGCCAAACAATTCACTCTCCAATAAGTTTTCAGGAATACTGGCACAGTCAATGGGAATAAAGGGCTTATCTTTCCTGAGGCTATTAAAATGGATAGCCCGGGCAATTAACTCTTTTCCTGTTCCACTCTCGCCGGAAACAAGGATAGTAGCATCATTTTTAATCACTTTTTCAACTATTCTATATACCTCTTTCATTCGCTTGCTCTGGCCGATAATATTATCAAACCTAATCTCTTCTCTCTGAGAACGAAAATAAGCCACCTCTTTAAGCAGCTTCTCTCTTTCTATCGCATTTGCAGCTACTGCCTTCACCTTCTCCACGTCAAAAGGTTTGGTGATATAGTCGCAAGCTCCTAATTGCATTGCCTCAACTGCCGTCCTTGCGCTATCCGTGGCTGTAGCCATAATCACCGATAAGTTTTCATCGTATTCTTTTATTTTGCGTAGCACCTCTATACCATCCATATTTGGCATTTTGATATCCAAAAAAACCAAATTAATTGACTCCCGAGCTATTATATCTAAGGCTTCCTTCCCGCCCCTGGCAGTTAAAACTTTAAATTGCCCATCTAAAATAGCCTTAAATGTCTCTAAAATTATTGGCTCATCATCAACTGCTAAGATAACCGGCATGTCCTTAGTATCTTTCATTTCCAGTTACTAATTGGTATAATAAAAGTCAGGATGGCTAAATGAATACTAAAATATTATTTCTTATTTCTAGATTTTATAATGACTTTTGCATGCTCTTTACTGTAGTGCAATTAACAATAAGACAGCTATCTTATTAAGATTTATTAAATTTTATCATATTCTATCATATTTGTCATAAGAAGTAAAATTATAAGAGGCCAAAATATGCAATTTCAACTAAAAACCGCACCTAAATTAAGCCCTAAACTGAAATTGACGCCCCAAATGAGATTATCCACTAAACTTCTCCAGCTATCTTTAATAAAACTTAAAGAATTTATAAGCAAACAAATTGACGAAAATCCTCTCTTAGATATAAAAGATGAAGGAATGTTTTTTAAGGCAAAAAATGGCCTTGATGAAGATTATAGAAAAAAACAGGATTATAGAGAAACCCTCATAATCTCCCCTCCTACGCTCAAAGAACACCTCAGCAAACAATTGCATATATCTACTAAGGCCGGAGGTGGCCTTAAAATTGGAAAGCTAATCATAGGCAATATAGATGATAATGGCTACCTAAGAGCCTCCTTAAAAGAGATAGCTAAAGCAGCTAAAGCCTCTAGGAGTCAAGTAAGAGAAGTACTGTCTTTAATCCAAAATTTTGACCCTCTGGGTGTTGGAGCAAGAAATTTAAAAGAATGCCTTCTCATCCAGCTAAAAACTAAAAACAAAAGATGCTCATGCGGACACAGTTATAGTC
>JAMXCY010000066.1 GCA_024543015.1 Candidatus Omnitrophota bacterium
GTGAGCGTGGAAACATCTGCAGGAAAGGATTGGTTACAGAGGCTGTTGCATCTGGATAATTAAACTCACCCCAGGAATCAACAGCAAAGACCATATCGGCATACTCACAAGATGCCGACCACCACCAATCGCTCACGCTAATAAACTCTATCTTCGGCAACACATTTATTACTACATCGTAGTGGCCTTTAATATTACCTAGGATAGAATTGGCATTGCAAAACATCAAGGACTTAGTTGGCGTAGGCATATGGGTCTTACCGGTAAAGAGCTTATTGCCCACACGCAAGGGTTGGCTGTCGTGATTATAGTAATGAGCTGATTCAAACTTAAAGTAACCCTTGATCTTGGCTGGTTTTTTCTCATCAAGCTGAATATTAAATGGATCTTCCTTAATATATTGTCCTATACCATCAAAATAGGCCGCACGATAATTGCCGGCATAGCTGCCGATATTGCCACTGTGGGTGCCAATATTCCTGGTAAAGGCACAAATTAAAAATATCGCTCTGTCTTTCAGGTCGCCGTTAAAGAACTGATTCGGTCCCATTCCGGTAGCAATCAGGGTCTGGCCTTTATTTTTGGCAATCTGACGAGCCAGGCTGAAAATTGCCTCTTTAGGGGCCCAGGTAATCTTAGAAACCGTCTCCGGATCAAAATTATCCAAGATGTATTTGGCGGTGAGGTTAAAGACTGTTTTGACTTTGACTTTTTTCCCCTTAATTTTTACTTCCTGTTCGATATTAAGGGCGGGGTCAATCCGTTTTTCTTGGAAATATTTACCGATATCATCACGCGTTACCGCAACAGGCGACTGCTTATTTTCATCCCAAACTACAAAATTGCCCCATTCTTTTAGTAAGTCCTCGGGGATACACTGCTTAGCGCCCGCGGCAATTGGCGCCGGAGCCTGCTGACCCTTCTTGATTACCAGCGTATCTCTTCTCTCAGCCGGCGGCTTAAAGCCAGGAATAACTTCTTCGGCCCGGACCAGTTTTAAAGTATCCATGCGCACTAAAAACGGCAAATCAGTAAACTTCTTGATGTAATCCTGATCATATAAGTTCTCTTTAATCATTACATGGGCTAACCCTAAGGCAAAGGCCGCATCAGTTGCCGGTCTGATAATCACTACTTCATCTGACTTAGAGGCAACCGATGAATATTCAACAGTTACTGAAATTATCTTAGAGCCTTTAACCCGAGCTTCAGTTAACCAGTGTGAGTCAGGCATTTTAGTGGAAATCCAGTTTAGGCCCCAGGGAATAATTAACTTAGCATTCTCAGCTGTAGCCAGATCAAAATCTATGGTTTGTTGACCTGTAACCATAGGATGACCCGCTGGAAGGTCAGTATGAAAGGTATAGTTATCAAATCCTCTGGCACCTAAGGCAGTCTTTGGACCTGTTCCTCTAATATGGCTATCCAATAAAGCTAGAGAATTTGCTAAGCGGTACATTCCAAATACTCTGGTAATACCTAAAAGGGGCATTCCGCCTCTGAATTTTAATACCTGTGTTCCTGCCCCTTTGGTGACCGTAATTGTGGCCGGATCATAACCTTGTAGCTTAAGTAATTGTTGTCCTTCTTTACCAGAATAAGTCTTGGCAATATCAATCAAGGCCTTGGCAGTAATGTCAAACGCCTCTTCCCATGAGACCCGGATAAAATTCTCTTTGCCTCTTTGAAAATATTTCTGATCCGGTTTACCGTTTTGCCCCCGCGGAAATCCCGCATCCACCCATTTTTTAAATCCAACTCTGACCATCGGGTACTTGACCCGGCGGGGGCCATAGATTCTGCGATTAAGCACCAGGCCTTTATTGCAAAGTCGAGGTTCCCAACGTGCAGAAGCCTGGTTGCCATAAAGGTCTTTGGCCTGGCCATAACCATAACTTGGTCCGATTCTGGTAATCACGTCATTTTTAACGTAGGCCCGCAGTAGACAATTGTGGGTATCGTTGGGGGCACAGAGAAAATGGTAGGTGTAATCATATTTAAATTGGTTATGATAAATTTTCTCCCAATCTCTATCTGGATAAAATTCTAAAGGATTATCTATCTCGGGAATAAATTTTAAAGCCGCAAAAAGCGGCTCACTCAAAGCAAGCCCTGCAAGGGAAGCTAAAGAAATCTTTAAGAACTTTCTGCGGGTTATCCCCATTTCAACCTCCTACCAAAGTATCTGAATCTGAATAAGTAGTAATTTCAACTATATTTATTCTTCAACCCCGATGCCATATTCATATACCAGGCGTCCGCCATAGTATCCGGTTGCTAAAGTAAGGCAACTGACAATAACTAGCACAATAAGAAATGCCCTTCTGAATACGGCTTGCGTTTTCCTCTTGACAAGCCACAACCCAACCAATAAAGATAAACTACCTGCGGCCGTCCAATAACCTAAGGATCGATGGATGTAAAAAACAGTATGCTTAAGCGTTTCATCCTCGATTAAAGCAGTTAACACTGCTAAAGCCGCCGCCAATGCACCGAGAATATAATTACACCAGGCAGCTTGGTGTAGATTCTCTTTCTTAAAAATCAGGCTCAATATCTCTAGACCTAAGGCGCTCACTAACAAGGCAATAGGAAAATGCACTATTATCGGGTGAAGATGTATATCCAGGTTAATCATGGTGGTGTTCGTGCCCATCCTCGTGTGACTCTTCGGCCTCAGTCTCTGCTTCTTCTGCCTTCTTTTGTGCCTCTAATTTCTGGATATATTTTTCCGGGTCCTTCTTAAAATCCTTGAGGCATGCCTTGCAGCAAAAATTGTAGATTACGCCATCGTACTCATATTTTATTGCTTCGCCTTCTTCTATCTTCTCATCAGTTACAGGGCAAATAGTATTGCCAAATTCTACCGCTTCTTTTTCTCCTGTTTCCTGTACCTTCTCTGTCTGCGCTAAAAGAATAGGTGAATTTGTTATAAACATCATTAGCAAGACAACTACTAAAAGAAAAATAATCTTTTTTGCCATTTTTTACTCCTTTCTCTACTTAGATTTTTAATAAATTCCTTAGTTTAAATTTCTTTCTTGTAGGCAAACTTAGGACATTTTCTTTGCCTATTTTCTTAACCATTTTATTGAAAAACCGCTTAAGATTTTGCTTCTGAGGAGAGAGAAAAACCATCCAAAGATTGTATTCCCCTTCGCGTAAGAAACAATGCGTAATCTCCTGGTATTTAACTATTTCTTTAGCAACGGCTTCTACCCTATTCGCAGGAAGCTTAAGTGCGATCAGGCTGCTGGCAAAACCCAAACGGCGATGATTAATTCCGGCGCAAAAAGTACGGATAATGCCTCTTTGTTTTAGGTCCTTAATTCTGCACAATAATTCATCTTCCTTAATTCCCAGTTTATTAGATAAAATCTTAAATGGCTCAGAGGCAAGTGGAATATCTTGCTGAATACAATTTAAGATCTTACGGTCAAGGGCTGATAAACGCAATCCGGTTCCTCCGCTAAATAATTACTTGTGGCAGCATAGGCCCTAGCCCGGCACCCACCACAAACATTTTTAAATTCACAAGGCCCGCACTTACCTTCTAACTTTGCAGCGTCCCTTAAGACATTAAAAAGCTCGCTCTCCAACCAGATTTCTTTGAAGTTCTGTTTTCTTAAATCGCCAGCGGTAATTGGCAAGTAACCACAACCGAATACCTCGCCCTTGTAAGAGATAAAACACACGCCTTGCCCGGCAAGACAGCCTTTTGTGGCAGCGTTGGAGTTACTGCGCTGGTATAAAATGCGATAATAATGCGGCGCGCAGGTTGCTTTTATCCGTAAGGGTAAATTTAACTCTAAATCATATAAACGATTAAGGGCTTGTTCATATTCTTGAGCAGAAATTTTATCCCCATCCAAATACCTGCCTCTTCCCGTGGGGACCAAGAAAAATACATGATATGCGGATGCTCCCAGTTTTAAAGCAAAATCTGCCATTTTCTCCAGTTGGCAAAGATTTATTTTAGTTATTGTAGTATTTATCTGCAAGGTTAACCCGGCCTTTTTGATATTTTCTATTCCCTCAAGCGTCTTCTCAAAAGCACCCGGCTGACCACAAAATTTATCGTGGGCGCAATGATCCGATCCATAAATAGAAACAGCTACTATCTTGACTTGCGACGCTTTCAGTCTCCGGGCAACTTTTTCAGTAATCAGGGTAGCGTTTGTTGCTAATGTGGGCTTTAAGCCTGCCTGGTTAGCGTATTGGGCTAATTCGTATAGGTCATTTCTTAATAACGGCTCTCCACCGGAAAATACTAAGATGGCTTGAGAAAATGCTGCGGCTTGTTTGATAAATCTCCTGGCTTCTTCAGTGGTTAATTCTTCCGGAGAACGCCTGCTTTTAGCTTGGGCTCGACAATGTGGGCATTGGAGATTGCAGCTTTTGGTCGTTTCCCAGAATATCAACCGTAAAGAGGACATTTTATTTCCTGATCGGTTAAATAACAGGCCGGGTCTTCGGCCCAGGGATCATTGAAAACTGCCTCGGCCCGGGCGCGAAAGTTGCCATTGCAAATGCTTAAGAAATTACATCTTTGGCAACGGCCTTTAAGCAAAGGCGCTCTGTTTCTTAGCTGCTGCAAAAAAATATTCTCCCGATCCTGCCAAACCAGACTAAACTTGGTTTGGCGAATATTGCCCAAAACATGAGTCCTAAAGAATTGATCAGCAAAAATCCGGCCACAATTATCTACTGCTCCAATTTTGATCCCGGAACTATTTCCACCTTGAGTTTCTAATAGCTCAAACACCTGCTGCGCACGCTGAGGATCTATTTTCTTTAACTTAAGATAAATCCATACTCCGTCCGCATGGTTATCTACGGTTAAAACCTCTATTTTTAGCTGTCTTTGGGAAAAGTCTGTGGTCCTGACCCAAATTAACTCTAAGGCCTTTCTTCTTTCCTGGTGAGTTAAGTCGTTTTCTTTTAAGCTTGCGCCTCTTCCTGTATAGACAAGATGGTAAATACAAAGACGCCTGATTTCTTCTCTCTCTACCAGGTCAAAGATAGCCGCTAAGTCCGCAAGGTTATGCTTGGTAAGAGTCAAGCGTAATCCTACTTTTAGACCTACCTTTTGACAATTGGCAATTCCTTTTAAGGCTTGAGTAAATGCACCGGGTTTGTTACGAAACTTATCATTAATTCTTTCCAATCCATCCAAACTAATGCCCGCATAGGAAAATTCGGCCTGCTTAATCTGTTCAGCCGCTTCCTCTGTGATCAGTGTACCATTTGTGGAAAGAACCGTTCTTATTCCTCTGTCCTGAGCAAATTTTCCCAATCCAAAGATATCTTTTCTTAACAGCGGTTCGCCTCCGGAAAAAAGAAGCACAGCTACTCCTAAGTCGGCTAAATCCTCAATAAAATCCTCTGCCTCTTTCTGACTCAATTCATTAGCAGCTGAGGTAGGCCTGGCGGCAAAGTAACAATGCTGGCAACGCAAGTTACAGGCAGAGGTGGTATTCCAGACCACGATTTTAGGGACGCCATCATTACACTCGCTATACCTTAAATTATCGTGCTCCTCCCGGCTCCCGGTCAATAAACTATTCCATGAGATCATCTAAACCTCTACAGCCACTTTAGAAACAGCGTCTTTAACCCAAACGGCTCTCTGTCCAATCCATAAATTCAGCTAAAAATATCTACGCCACGATTATAAATCCAAGCGAAGAGTGTGCCAAAAATGAAATTAGTAAACCCTGCCCAGAGAGCGCCAATTATTGCGCCTAATAAACTGATACTGTAACCAGAGTAGATGGATGTCAATCCTTTGATGAACCGCCCGGCATAACCATCATATGCTCCCGGCACAGTATTGGTCAAGCCAGAGATTATAGTCATCACCAATATTGCCCCGGCCCAAATTACCCCGCAAGTTAAGCCAAAGACCTTTACGTTCAATTTCATTTATCTCACCCCCTCAATTTATACTATTTCTCTCTACTGCTTGCGTCCTTAAAGCCTCTTTGCATAATAAAATCTGCCAGCGAAATTAAACTCTCCTTATATATCGAATCCGCAAGTACAGCCAATTTCTCTTTGGCCAAGGTGATATAAGCTGAAACTGCCCCTTTTGTCTTCAACGCCGCATCTGAATTCAATAACCTTAATTTTATCTCTTCTAAGGTCTGCCGATCTTGTCTTGAGGCCAGAAGTCTCTTCAGCTCTTGCCTTTTCCCTTTCGGTACTGCTTGCAG
>JAMXCY010000067.1 GCA_024543015.1 Candidatus Omnitrophota bacterium
GAGGGTTTTTCCGCATCCGGGCGGACCAAGAAGAAGCACGCCCTTAGGAATCTTGCCTCCTAAGCGCTGAAATCTCTTGGGGTCTTTAAGGAATTCAATTACCTCTTGCAATTCCTCCTTAGCCTCATCCACGCCAGCCACATCTTTAAAAGTAGTCTTCATCTCGCCGCGGGCAAGTTCTTTGGCCCGACTTTTGCCAAAGGCTAAGATTCTTCCCCCACCCTGCGCTGCCCCGCGGAAGAAGAAAAACCACAATACTAGAATAAACAACAGCATCGGGACAAGAGAATAAATCAATGCCGTCCAACGCATAGACTTAATGTAAAAGTTCTGCACATTTTCTCGCAATACAGAAACCATAGCCTCGTCTTCCACAGGCACATTGACCACAAATCGCGTTCCGTCGCTCAATTTACCCTCAATTGCGTCTTCGGACTTAATTGCCGATTCAATCTGAAGAGTCTCGCGATTTTGGCTGGCCATTTGATAAAACTCACTATAACTGAGTGTGCGTACAGGGCCCTCAAGGGTCAGGTTGCCCACCCTATATAAATAGATTACGCCCATAATAACAAGCATCCAGAGAAAAAATGAGCGCGAGATATTATTTTTTGGTTGGGGCAGCTGCCCTTTCAATTTAGGTGATTTGCGTATTTCTTTTTGGCCATCCATTCGATTCCCCTCTTTTTAAACTTTAATTATACCAAATAATTGCCAGATTAACAACCTTTTTTTCCGTTCCTTTTATAGAAAATTAAGCTTTTCCCCGACTTAGTCGCAGAGACAGCTCCTGGTAAATCCACAATTGAATTTTTCGGTCGCTTCGCTGCAAGATCCTCTAACTCTTTCCAGTGGCGGTAGTCAATTTTATAGACATGGCCTTTCAACTCTCTTATTGCTAAGCGAGTTACTAATTTTTGCAAGGCCTTGTGTAATGCAGCAAACTTCTTCAGGTTGATAGCGACTGTTGCCTGGTTAGAGCTTGCGCGAACTGCTTTAAATTTATTTTTTCCCGCTTGCTCTAAAAAGTCGAAGTCTTCGGACATGTTTTGGGCCAAGTTTATTAATACCTCTCTTAAGTTTGGATTGAAATTTTTTTCCAGCGCGGGCAATAGCTTATTGCGAATTCTATTGCGGAAATATAAATCCTTTAGATTTGAAGAATCAGTACGAAAACGAATATCTTTAGCCGAAAGAAAATACAAAATTTTAGCCCGGCTCAGCTCAATTAACGGCCGAATAACCAAACAATCGTTCAGACTTCTTTTTGCCGGAATGCCGCGCAAGCCAGCAATTCCGCTGCCGCGCAAAAAACGCATCAATACAGTCTCTGCTTGATCGTCTCGGTTATGGCCTAAAGCAATTTTATGGGCGCGGTTTTCTTTTGCTACCGAAAGTAAGAAATCGTAACGGATTCTTCGTGCTGCATCTTCAAGAGACAACTTTGCCTTTTTGGCAAAATCATCAACGTTTACATTCTTACAAGTTAAGGGAAGTTTGAGCCTGGTGGCTAAACCCTGAACAAAGACACTGTCCTGATCAGACTCTTCTTTCCTGAGCAGATGATTTAAATGGGCGATATGTAGATAAAGACGGTATTTTTTACTCAGTTTATTTAAAAGATAAAGTAAAGCTACAGAGTCCGCACCCCCCGAAACGGCAACTATTATCCTATCGCCGGACTTAAGCATCTGAAATTTTTGAATAGTTTGTTCTACCGTCTCTAAAATCATCGCTATTTATAGAGTTCCTTTCATCGCAGAGACCGCCAGCGAGTAAATAAAACCAATTAAGCCAAGCCAAAATAATAACAAATTGAATAACCATTGGGGTTTAGCAAAATGTCTTCTGTTAAGTAAAAACAGGGGGTCGTCTTTAATAATTTTCCAGTTTACTCTATTTACTGCTAGATAGTATCCGTAGCGCAACAGGAAAAGGATAATCAAAATATAAGAAGTAAGAACAATTATTTCGTAGCGGAATTCTTGGGGCTGGTTAAAATATTTTCCTATAGATATGTCCTCTGCTATTCTCTGAAAAGAAACCGCAGCCCCCACCAGGAGCAAGAGAAAAGTCAATATAGCTAGAAAACGCCCGGTAGATATCTTTGCCATTTTTCCTCCCCTTAATCACTTTCTTCAAAGATTTTTGGTCTGTTGATTAGCTTAACAGTAACGACTATAAAAAAGATGGTAAATGCCGGCATAAGCAGGTAATCAATTTTGTTAAACAGCTTTTGTTTTGATCTAGTTGTGAATCTTCTATTACTCTCTAACTCACCAATATGTTTACGAATATACATTGGGTAATGATAGTCGGGTTTGCTTTCTTTTGAAGAACTAAACCAGATCACCGCCTTAACTAAAATATTGCCGGCAATAAGTATTGAAATCGTCCAGATGGATATCCGGTAAAACCGGTTAAGTTTTTTGCTCATTGTTAATTATGGTGACGGCGGAAGGATTCGAACCTTCGACATAGCGGGTATGAGCCGCTTGCTCTGCCAGGCTGAGCTACGCCGCCTCTCGAATATAGTTATTTATAGCCTTCGCGGCCCGTTTTCCTGCACCCATTGCACTAATCACTGTGTCGGCACCAGTAGTAATATCTCCCCCGGCATAAACCCCTTTTAGGTTTGTAGATTGAGTTTTTTTCTCAACAATAATAACTCCGTTTTTTCCTGTTTTTAGCTGCGGTGTAGCCTTAGTCAGCAAAGGATTCGGTTTTTGGCCAATAGCAACAATAACGGTATCAACATTAAGAGTAAACTCAGAACCCTCAATAGGAATAGGTCTTCTTCGTCCGGAGGAGTCTTCTTCTCCCAAGCGCATTTTTAAACATTCCATTGCTTTGACATACCCCTTGTCATCACTGATAATTTTTACAGGTAAAGTCAAAAGAAAAAACTTAATTCCTTCCTCCTTAGCATTCTCTACCTCTTCGGCTCTGGCCGGCATCTCTTTTTCGCTGCGTCTGTAAACGATGGAAGTTTCTTCTGCCCCTAGTCGAAGCGCCGAACGAGCTGCGTCAAAAGCCACATTTCCTGCACCGATGACTGCTATCTTTCTGCCCATATTTATCGGCGTATCGTATTCCGGAAAAAGATAGGCCTTCATCAGGTTAACCCGTGTTAAAAATTCGTTAGCAGAATAAACCCGGTCTAGATTCTCGCCGGGGATGTTCAAAAATTGAGGTAGACCAGCACCTACGGCAATAAATATGGCCTCGTACCCCTGTGAAAACAAGTCAGTTAAACTAAAGGTTTTGCCGATAAGTATGTTCTCTTGGAGTTCTACTCCTAACGTTCTGACATAGTCGACTTCGGCATTCAGAATCTTTTTCGGTAAACGAAATTCCGGGATGCCGTAGATTAAAACCCCTCCCGGCTTATGTAAAGATTCAAAAATGCTTACCCTGTAGCCTATTTTAGCCAAATCAGCGGCACAAGTTAATCCTGCGGGACCTGAACCAACTACCGCCACCTTCGCTGTTTGTCTTTTTTTTGCAGTTTGCGTTTTTTGAACTTTCGACTTTGAACTTTCGACTTTGAACTGATTTAGCTGCCAATCAGCAGCAAATCGCTCCAGGACCCCGATAGCAATAGGAGTACTTTTCTCACCCAGAATACACTCGATTTCACATTGCGTCTCTTGAGGGCAAACTCGTCCACAGATTGCCGGAAGATTATTTTTCTCTTTTATTTTCTCAGCGGCCTGATTGAATTTACCTTCAGCGATCAACTTTATAAAAGCCGGTATATCTATCTCTACCGGACAACCTTTAACGCATAAAGGCTTCTTGCATTGAAGGCACCTCTTGGCTTCAAGCCTGGCTTGTTCTTCGCTTAGCCCCAGGGCAACAGGATCAAAATTCTTAATCCGCTCCCTGGGTTTTTGTTTTGGCATCTTCGGTCTCATCTGTCTTTACAGCACTCCATAGCTTTCTTTTCTTGTTTCGAAAACAGCTTCAGGCGTTTCGCCAACTGATCAAAGTCTACCTCGTGAGCGTCAAATTCCGGACCGTCAACGCAACCAAATTTCATCTCACCTTTTATGGAAACTCGACATGAGGCACACATTCCAGTAGCGTCCACCATAATCGGGTTTAAACTGACTAGTGTTTTTGTGCCGGAGGGACGGGTAAGTTCACAAATTGCCTGCATCATCACTACCGGCCCCACTGCATAGACTAAATCCGCTTTTGCAAAAGGAAAAATCTCTTTTAATACATCACAAACATTACCCCGATGTCCATAAGAACCATCATCGGTAGCAACAAGCAACTCATCGCTCACCTTACGTAATTCCTGTTCTAAAAATAATAAATCTTTGTTTCGCACACCAATAATGGATGTAACTTTATTTCCTGCTTCTTTAAAAGCGTGAGTAACCGGATATACTTCGGCTATCCCTACACCTCCACCAACGGTAATAACCTTACCTACTCTTTTTATCTCTGTTGCTTTGCCTAAAGGCCCTAAAAGGCTGTGAATCTCCTCAGTTGCCTTTAGCTGACCCAAGCGGCAGGTGGTTTTGCCAACTTCTTGAAAAATCAGAGTAATTGTGCCTTGTTTTTTGTCTTTATCAACAACAGTCAGGGGTATTCTCTCACCCTTCTCATCGACAACAATTACCACAAACTGTCCAGGCTGAACTTTATCAGCCACAAAAGGAGCCTCTAAAATAAGCTTTTTTATATTAGGCGCTAACTCTTCTCTGGAGATAATCTTATTCATCGGTTAAATTTTAACTCTTCTTCTGATAATCCTCGAGAAAGAAAAATATCAAGCTTACCGTCACGAAAACTGATTATGACGGCTTCTGTGTCTTTAAGTTGATTGATTAAATCCATTCCTTTTTTCGGGCCCAAAACAGATACAGAGGTTGCCAAGGCATCGGCCCCAAGGCAACTCTTAGCTAAAACTGTTACGCTTATCGCTGCATCTGTGCTGGGATAGCCTGTCTTGGGATTAATGATGTGGCTGTAGCGCCTGCCTTCTATCTCGATATATTTCTGATAATCTCCGGATGTGGCTACGGCTTTATCTTTCAGCTCTAAACTAGCCATCATTAATTCGCTCTTTCGTGGATGTTGAAGAGCGATTTTCCATTTTTCCTCTTCTGCTCGCTCGCCAAAGGCATAGATATCTCCGCCGGCATTAACTAAACCGTTTTTGATTCCTTCTTGCTTTAACACAGCGCTGGCCCTATCTACTGCATAGCCCTTGGCAATACCCCCTAAATCCAAACTCATTCCTGGGATAGCAAGAAAAATAGATTGTTCAGATTTAATAATATCTATATAGGTATAACTGACTAAATCCTTAGCCTCTACCAATTCTTCAGCCGAAGGCAAATGTTCCCTTTTCCCCTGATCAACCCCCCAAGTTTCGATTAGCGGCCAAATCGTAACATCAAAGGCCCCGTCAGTAAGGCGGGAAAACTCAATCGACCTTTCAAGCAAAGCTATTGTTTCCGGGCTTACTTTCGTTGCCCGGACATAGCCATCTTGATTAATCCGGCTGATATCGCTTTGTGGTTTAAATCTACTCAGTAAAGCTTCTATTCTTTCTATTTCCGCAAAGGCCTTTTCTATGGCCGCATTGATAACTTTATCTGGCTTGTTTCTATCGGCAACAATAATCTCTACAACAGTACCTAAAGCAAGACGACTTTGCCTAATTAAGGTTGGCTGCGTACAACCTGATAAAAATAAAAGAGCAACAAATAGAATTAAGTATTTTTTTATCAACATATTTCCTTCTTTTGTTTAGTATTCAAAAACTGCTGCCCCTATGCTATATCCTCCGCCAATGGCGGTCAAGCCAACTTTATCACCGCGCTTTAGGTTTACCTCGCCTGCTTCACCACGCACAGCCATATCTAGACTTATTGCTACTGAAGCCCCGGAAGTATTACCGATCACATCAATAACCCGACAAACTTTTCTCTTAGGAATCTTTAATTTTTCAATCAGGCCGTAGGTAATCCGGAGGTTGGCCTGGTGGGGGATAATTACATCTAACTCTTTAAGTTCATAGGGGCTCTGCTCCAGAGCCTTGAGCAAAGCCTTGGCCATCCCGTTTACCGCTTTCCTTAAAACTTGAGGACCACCGGGCATATGCAGTGTGCGGCGCGGAACAAATTCTGTTGTTTCTGTCTTGGTTACTTCTTCCGGGCAAGTAGTGTTTACATTTTGACTTGCAAAATGCAA
>JAMXCY010000006.1:0-8699 GCA_024543015.1 Candidatus Omnitrophota bacterium
TGTCACCAGGTCATCCCTGAGGCCGGGTTAATCTTACCTGGTAATTTGGTCGTAGGTGCTGATTCTCACACCTGCACTTACGGGGCACTGAATGCCTTTGCCTGCGGTTTGGGTTCTACCGATATAGCCGTAGTCTTAGCCAGTGGTAAAAATTGGTTTAGGGTTCCTGAAACGATTAAGATTATAATTAAAGGGAAGCTGCCTGCAGGCTTAAGTGCAAAAGATATCATTCTATATATAATTGGCCGCTTAGGGGCAAATGGCTGTACATATATGGCGATAGAATTTTCCGGACCAGTCATTGATAAGTTGGGCATGGACGGGCGTTTTACCATCAGCAATATGGTTGTAGAAATGGGGGCTAAGGCTGCGTTATTTGTCGCGGACAAGAAAACACTACGCTGGGTTAAGCAACACACAAACAGAGGAATTTCTCCTGTTTGCGCGGATAAAGACGCTGATTATAAAGAAATTAAAGAGTTCGATCTCTCTGGACTTTCTCCTCAGGTAGCTAAGCCTCATAGCGTAGATAATGTAGTCAATATTGAAGCTATCTTAGGCACAAAGATTGACCTGGCTTATCTGGGAACCTGCACCAATGGCCGGTTAGAGGATTTAAGAGCAGCTGCAAGGATTTTGCAGGGAAGAACTATTCATCGTAGAGTTAGGCTTGTTGTTGCTCCGGCCTCACAAGAGGTATATTTACAGGCAGCAAGGGCTGGCATACTAGAGGTGCTAACGCGCTCGGGGGCGGTAATCTTACCTGCGGGTTGTGGGCCTTGTGTGGGAACGCATGCCGGGGTTCCTGCTGATAAAGAGGTAGTTATCTCAACAGCGAACAGAAACTTTAAAGGTAGAATGGGCAATCCCAAAGCCTCTATTTTTCTTAGCTCTCCTTTGACATTAGCTGCTTCAGTGGTGGAAGGTAAAATAGCTGATCCGCGGAAATATCTTAAACTAAGGTAGGTGATAAAATGGATTTAGCAAGTTTGCTCAAGGAAGCTCAACAGAAGAACGCTTCGGATTTACATATCACTGAGAATACACCGCCAATTTTCCGAATCGATGGAAAACTCATCTTTACAGATTACAATAAGATCGACCGCGAGGAGACTAAGGATATGGTTTATAGCATCCTCAACGATGAGCAGAAAAAGATATTTGAAAAGAATTTAGAGCTGGATTTATCTTTAACGATGCCGGGCATCCAGCGGGTAAGAATAAATGTGCATATGCAAAGAGGAAGTGTAGAAGCTGCTTTTAGGTTGGTTAGTTTAAGAATTCGCTCTATCCGGGAGCTGGGGCTTCCTACAATAGTTGAAGACTTAGCCCGTAAGCCTTACGGCTTAGTATTAATTACCGGGCCTACGGGCACAGGCAAGACCACTACCTTGGCAGCAATGACAGACTTGATTAATAACGAAAAAGAACATTTGATTGTAGTTATTGAAGATCCGATCGAATATATGCACGTAAACAAAAAAAGTGTAATTAAACAAAGAGAGGTTTATTCCGACACGCATTCTTTTTCCGAGGCCCTGAAGCATGCCCTGCGTCAGGACCCCGATGTAATCGTTGTGGGGGAAATGCGCGATTTAGAAACTATTTCTACTGTCTTAACGGCCGCAGAAACCGGGCATTTAGTCTTAGCTACTTTGCACACTCCGGATGCACCGCAAACAATAGACAGGATTATTGATGTCTTTCCGCCGTACCAGCAAAGGCAGATAATGGTTCAGTTGTCTAATTCTTTACTAGGAGTGGTAGCGCAGCGGCTCCTCCCCAGAAAAGATATGTCTGGTAGAGTAGCGGCCACGGAAGTGATGATAGCAACTTCGGCTATCCGTAATCTAATTCGTGAAAACGAAACAGAACAGATGCCTACACTTATCCAGACCGGCTTACAATATGGGATGCACACTATGGATAGATCGCTGAAGCAGCTTTACGATCAGGGGATGATTTCTCGTGAATCAGCCGTAACTTTTGCCAAAGACCTTTCAGAATTTAAAGAGGGCGAAGATAAATAACGACTATGAAAAAGGTTGCTCGGGCCTACAAATTTGGCGACAATATCAGCACAGACTTAATTATTTCCGGTAGATACAAGTTCTCTATCCGCGATATGAAAGAGCTGGCCAAGCACGTAATGGAAGATGCCGATAGCGGATTTTACCGGAAAATCAAGAACAAACCTTCTTTTATAGTAGCAGGATGGAATTTCGGCATGGGCTCTTCCCGGGAACAGGCTCCCCGGGCGATAAAAGAAGCCGGGGTTCTAGCGGTAATAGCTAAGAATTTCGCCCGTATCTTTTACCGTAATTCTTTTAATATCGGCCTGGCTTTGGTAGAATGTAATACCGACTTGATTTTTCACGGAGATGTTTTAGAGCTGGATTTGAATAAAAATTACTTAAAGAACAAAACCAAAAGAAAAAATATTCCCCTTAAGCCAATGCATCCGGTAATGAAAAACTTACTCAGGGCTGGGGGAGTAGTAAAATACTTTAAAAAAAATAAGGGGTTAAACTTTGGTTCATAATATCACTCTTATTCCCGGTGATGGCATCGGGCCGGAAGTTACTTTGGCCGCTAAGAGATGTATTGAGGCAACAGGAGTAGATGTTCGCTGGGAAGAGGCTCTGGCTGGAGCTGACGCCCGAGAAAAATATGGGGATATCCTGCCTGAGGAGACACTTGCTTCGGTTAAGAAAAATAAAGTAGCGCTTAAAGGACCGGTGATTACTCCTATTGGCGAGGGTTTTCGCTCGGTAAATGTAAAACTGCGGCAAAGCTTAGAGCTTTATGCCTGCCTGCGCCCCTGTAAGTGGTATGAGGGTGTCAAGGCTCCTTATCAAGGCGTTGATTTAGTAGTGATCAGAGAAAATACCGAAGACCTTTACGCAGGAATTGAGTTTGAGAAAGACCAAAAAAATACCCGGGACCTCTTAGAGAATATCAACAAGATTAGCGATAGGAAAATAACAGCAGATAGCGCTATTGGCATAAAACTTATTTCCGAAAGCGGCTCACGCAGGATTGTGCGCTTTGCTTTTGAGTACGCCCTGGCTAACAAAAGAAAAAAAGTCACTTGCGTGCATAAGGCTAATATTATGAAGTTTACCGATGGACTATTTTTAAAAGTGGCCAGAGATGTAGCCAAAGAGTATGCGGGTAAAATTGAATTTGAAGACAAATTGATTGACAATATCTGTATGCAGTTAATTCAGAGGCCTTTGGATTACGACTGTTTGGTTTTACCCAATCTTTATGGAGATATTGTTTCCGATCTATGTGCTGGACTGGTGGGCGGATTGGGGATCTCACCCGGAGCCAATATCGGAGAGAACATAGCTGTTTTTGAGGCCACGCATGGAAGCGCGCCAAAATATAAAGGGAAAAATAAAGTTAACCCAACGGCCATGATTTTATCCGCAGCAATGCTGCTTAGACATATCGGGGAGGCTAAAGCTGCCCAGAGACTAGAAACCGCGGTTGCTCAAGTAATTAAAGAAGGGAAAAAAGTAACTTACGATTTAAAGAAGGATAGAGACGATCCGCAAGCAGTCGGCACAAGTGAGATGGCTGATGCCATCATCGAGAGGTTAAAAAGATGAAGGTAGCGATAATTGGAGCAGGGAATGTGGGAGCTACCTCGGCCCAGCGGATTGCCGAAGCCGATTTAGCTGATGTGGTCCTTTTGGACGTTGTCCAAGGAAAGGCCGAAGCAAAAGCTTTGGATTTAAGCAGCGCCTCTTCTATTATCCGGCATTCGCGCAGCATTACCGGAACCACTGATTATCAGGGTATTGCTGAGGCAGATATTGTTGTAGTTACAGCAGGAAGTGCCCGTCAACCAGGGCAGAATCGTGCGGACCTATTACTGGATAACGCTAAGACAATTAAAGATATTTCTAAGAACTTAGTCGAATATTGCCCTGATTCCATAGTGATAGTGGTTACTAATCCACTTGATGCGATGACTTATTTGACTTTGAAGACAACCGGATTTGCCGCAGACCGGGTTATCGGCATGGGTGGGGTATCCGACAGTGCCCGTTTTAATATGTTAGTTGCCGCTGAACTGAACACGGCCAGCCAGCATATTCAGTCTGTAATTATCGGCGCTCACGCAAACAATATGGTAATTCTGCCCAGGCTTTCTACCGTGCTGGGTAGCTCAATTAGCGAGTTACTTCCTCAAGACAGAATTGAGAAATTAATTGAAGAGACGCGCAATTTTGGCGCCAGAATTGTTAAACTGCTTGGTAAAGGCAGTGCATATTATGGTCCTTCAGCAGGGATATTTTCACTTGTAGACTCCATAGTTAAGGATAGCAAAAGCATCCTCTGCGCTTCTGTTTATCTTGGGGGCCCATACGGTCTTCGCGATTTGTGCATAGGCGTGCCGGTAAAAGTAGGAAGGTTAGGGATAGAGGAGATTATCGAATTAAAATTAGAAGAAAAGGAAAAAAACGACTTTTTGGATTCAGCGGAAAGCGTAAAAAAATTAATTAAAGAATTGGGAGTATGACGATGCAGGAAGCAAATAGGATGAAAAGGTTA
Source organism: Candidatus Omnitrophota bacterium (assembly GCA_024543015.1). Taxonomy (GTDB): domain Bacteria; phylum Omnitrophota; class Gorgyraeia; order JAFGHF01; family JAFGHF01; genus JAMXCY01. The sequence goes on from JAMXCY010000006.1 coordinate 4,567, forward strand.
CCACTATATCTTTTTACAATCATCGACCACCTAAAAGAAGAGGCCCGGCAAAAAGGAATAGACATAGTAGACTTAGGCATGGGCAATCCCGACCAGCCAACTCCTAAACATATTGTTGATGAATTATGCAGACAGGCAAAACATACAGAAAACCACCGCTATCCCCGGCCTAACGAACCGGCAGAAATGAAGCTTAAAGAGGCAATCGCCAATTGGTATAAGGACAGGTTTAATGTTGATCTTGATCCAAAGAGCGAAGTGTTGCCGTTGATTGGTTCAAAAGAAGGCGTAGCCCATTTATCTTTAGCGTTTTTAAATCACGATGACATGGCCTTGGTCCCCAGTCCCGCATATCCCGTACATTTTAATGGGGTAATTATGGCCGGCGGCATCCTTTATAATATTCCTATGACCGAAGAGAATAATTTCATCCCGGACTTAAGAAGCATCAACAATAGCGTTCTGAAGATGTCCAAGCTTTTGTTTTTAAGTTATCCGCATAATCCTACTACCAGCGTTGTAGATTTGGGTTTTTACCAAGACGTAGCCAGATGGGCGAAAGCCAAAGATATTATTATTGCCAGCGACTTAGCTTATTCCGATATAGTATTTGACGGCTACAAGGCGCCAAGCATATTACAAGTTAAGGGTATGAAAGAAAAGACTATTGAGTTTCACACTCTTTCTAAATCTTACAACATGCCTGGCTGGCGTATTGGTTATGCTGTGGGCAACAAAGATATTTTGGCGTCATTAGCTAAAACTAAAAGTTATATCGACTTCGGTATCTTCCGGCCTATCCAATATGCAGCAGTTAAAGCTTTAAGCGGATCTCAGGATTGCGTAAAAAGACTTGTGGGGATGTATAAAAACAGAAGAGATGTATTTGTAGATGGCCTAAACAGTATTGGTTGGAAAGTCCCTAGACCTAAGGCAACATTTTATGTTTGGGCCCGCATCCCTTTAAAATACGATGCCTTAACTTCTATGGAATTTGCTGAGCTTTTAGTCAATGAAGTTGGGGTAGTAGTTGCTCCAGGTACAGGTTTTGGCGAATATGGCGAGGGTTATGTCCGCTTTGCTTTGGTAGAACCTGAGGAAAAGCTCAAAACTGCTGTTGAGCGGATTAAAAAACTTCTGGCTATGAAAAGCTAAGTCAGATAAATCAGAAGGAGGTTAGCTATGCCATACGACAGCAACTTGGACGAAAAGGTATTTTCCAAATCCTGGGAAAACGACACAGGAAGATTAACGGTAAGCATATATTCTTACAACAAAGGTGTAAAGAAGTTACAAATTAGTAGAGAAAACAGGGACAATGAAGGTGAATTTAGGTTTGCTAAGCTGGGTAGGATGAGCAAAGAAGAAATAGAGTCCATCCTCCCTTTGTTGCAGGAAGCCGTAAAAAGTATGGGCTGAAGCATCTCTTTAACCTAAAATACACCCTCCGAACCCTTTCTTTCTCTCTTTTTTTATTTGCCCAAACCAGTGATTTATGCTATATTAAAAAGGTTAATTAACCCAAAATAGGTAAATTATGCGCGCAAAGCGGATTTTGTTAATGCACATTAGTAATGTTACCGGACACCACCGGGCAAGTTTGGCTATCGAAGATGCCTTGCGGGAGGTGGACCAAAATGTAGAAGTCCGCAATATTAACGCCTTTAATTATACTAATTCTTACTTAGCCAGGTATATCTACAAGCTTTATATCTTGATTATTAAAGCTGTTCCTTGGCTTTGGGATTATCTTTACGATAATGAAGCTGTGCTGAAAAGAATAAAAAAGCTAAGAGCGTTAATTCACAGGTTAAGCGATAAGAAAATTAAGAAGCTGTTCGATGAATTTACGCCGGATATTGTGGTCTGCACCCAGGCCTTCCCCTGCGGAATGGTAGCCGATTATAAATACAGGCATAATTTAAACCTGCCTTTGGTGGGAGTATTGACTGATTACGCGCCACACGTTTACTGGTTGAATGATTACATAGACCTTTACGTTGTTCCGGATCCAAAAGTGGGCAAAAAGCTTCTCCAAAAGGGGGTCTCTGGAGAACGTCAAAGAACTCTGGGTATTCCTATCGATAAAAAGTTTGGTCAGCAAACTAACTGCGAAGAAGTCTTTCGCAAACTAAAATTGGACCCTAAACTTCCGGTGATATTGATCATGGGTGGAAGTCAAGGTTTGGGACCGATAAAGAAAATAATCCAGACCTTAGATAGATTGACTCAAGATATACAGCTGATCGTGGCCTGTGGTACGAATAAAAGGCTTTATAAATGGATTCGAAAGAATAAGCCATTTCTAACTAAGACCATTTGCGTGGTAGGGTATGCGGAAAATATTGATGAGTTGATGGCTATTTCCAGCCTGATCGTTACAAAAACCGGTGGTTTAACTTCCGCCGAGGCCTTGGCCAAATCCTTACCGATAGTGATTATTAATCCACTTCCGGGACAGGAAAGCCTAAACACCAAATTTCTATTAAAATCCGGGGCAGCCTTAAAGGTTGGTAATTTCCTGGAGCTTCGGTCTTTAGTTGAACGCCTGTTAAGTGATGATTCAAAACTTAAGCAATTACGCAATAAGGCCTGCAGCCTTGCCTACCCCGATTCAGCCTTGAAAATTGCCCAAACTGTTTTAAATATGACTGACTCTCAACATACTAACAATAATTAAATGTTATATCTTCTCTATAGAATGGGGAGATTTCTGGCGCTGGCGCTACCGCTTAATATTGCTTACCGCATAGCGGATATCGGAGGCGGTCTTTATTATTTGCTTGCCAGAAAAGATAGGAAGATAGTTGCTAACAATCTTAGAGTGGTCTTAAATCAGGTTGGCGATCCAGGCCAGATTCGTTACCTCACTCGGATGGTCTTTGTCAATTTCGGCCGCTATTTAGTTGAGTTCTTTCGTACTCCAAAAATAGATTTAAAATATATCAAAAAACATATCAGGATTGAAGGCAGGCAAAACTTAGATCAGGCCTTAAACCTTGGCAAGGGAGTCTTATTAGTAAGCGCACATTTAGGAAATTGGGAACTGGGAGGGATGGTTCTATCTATCTTGAATTATCCGCTAAGCATTATTGTCTGGTCCCATAAAAATAAACTGGTTAACAACTTCTTTCTTCAGCAAAGGCAAAGCAAGGGGCTGGAAGTAATACCTTTGGGCTCGGGGTTAAAAAGGGTTTTTTTGGCCTTAAAGAAGAATCAGATTGTTGCCTTGTTGGGGGATGTGGATTATGCCGACCATAATGCAGGAGTAAGGGTGAGCTTATTTGGCCGGGATACTGTTATGCCTAAAGGGCCAGCTGCATTTGCCCTGAAGACCTCTTGCGCAATTGTCCCTGTTTTTATGTTAAGAGAACAGAGCAATTATTTTAGGTTTATCATTAAAGAGCCGATAACTTACAGCCCCAGCGGCCGTTGGGAACAGGATTTAAACAATTTGACTCAAGAAATAGCCAAGACAATAGAGTCTTCTATTGCCCTCTCTCCTGCGCAGTGGTTTATGCTTAAGCCCCGCTGGCAGAACACTCGTTAAGATGGAGGTTAGAGGAAGAATTGAAGATATGTGTGCTTATTCCTTCATATAACGAATCTAAAACAATCGGACCGTTGGTCGAAAAAGTAAAAGCTAAAGGCCTGGATGTGCTGGTGGTCGATGATGGTTCGATTGACCAGACTTACGATATTGCTCAACAATCAGGAGCCCATGTACTAAGGCACCAGCACAACAAGGGAAAAGGAGCTTCCTTAAAAACAGGCTTCCGCTACATTCTAGAAAACGACTATGATGCGGCGATAATAATGGATGGGGACGGACAGCATAGCCCCGAGGATCTGTCTAAGTTCACAGAAGAAGCCTCTAACCCTGAAGTTGATATAGTTGTAGGCAACCGAATGATTGACTGCAAAAATATGCCCCGGATTCGCTGGCTGACTAACAAATTTATGTCCTCAATTATTTCTTTAATCTGTCAAAAAGGTATGGCCGACAGCCAGTGTGGTTTTCGTTTAATCAAAAGAAAAGCGCTGGCTGCTTTACACCCTACAAGTTCCAACTATGAAATAGAGTCAGAGACAATCATCGAAGCAAGCCATAAAGGGTTTAAGATCAAGTTTGT
>JAMXCY010000006.1:8709-16821 GCA_024543015.1 Candidatus Omnitrophota bacterium
TGTCCCCATTCAAACCATCTACGGCAAGCAGACCAGTAAAATCGATCCATTTATTGACACAATCCGCTCCTTGAGGCTTTTACTCAAACTATGTTTCCCTTTTTTATTTAAGAAAAAATAATGATCGATTTTTCGGCATTAAGAGATAAAATGGTTCGGGAGCAACTTGTTCCTCGGGGAATAACTGATTTAAAAATATTGAATGCCTTTAGGAAAGTACCCAGGCATAACTTCTTACCGCAAAAGTATGCGGCCAGTGCATATGAAGATTGTCCTTTACCTATCGGCACAGGGCAAACTATCTCTCAACCCTATATGGTAGCCCTGATGACTCAATGCCTTGAGCTTACTCCAGAAGTAACTGTTTTAGAGGTGGGCACAGGTTCCGGATATCAAACAGCAATTCTGGCAGAATTGGCCAGCGTTGTTTATAGCGTAGAGCGCCTCCAGAGCCTAACTGAGAAGGCCAAAACAGTTCTAAAAGATTTGGGTTATCAGAATATCCGCATAAAGGTTGGAGATGGTACTATAGGTTGGTCTGAATACGCTCCTTACGATAGGATAATTGTTACAGCTGGCGCTCCTAGTATTCCTAAACCATTAGTTGCGCAATTGAAAGCCGCGGGAGAACTGGTTATCCCGATAGGGGGAAGTTTCAATCAAACATTGACCCGGGCCAGAAAATTAAAAAAGAAGATAGAGATAAACCAAATTTGTAGTTGCGTTTTTGTCCCTTTGATGGGAAAACACGGCTGGAAAAAGTAAAAGGAGTAGAAGCTATGGAGAGACCGTATTGTTAAAAATATTAGCCTTAGTTTTAGTAACATTTATTCCTGCCCTTGAGCTTAGAGCCAGCATTCCATTAGGAATCCTATCTGGTAAAGCCGAAATATTTGGTTTAACTTTACAGGGATTCGGTCTTAATTTTATTTTGGTATTTATAGTTTGTATTATTTCCAATATAATTTTAGGAATTTTAGTGTACTTCTTCTTAGATAAATTTGTAAAGCATTTGATGAAATTTAAGTTGTTTGCTAAATACTATGCCAGAAAAGTCAAGAAAACTCAACGTAAAATAGAGCCTTATATTAAGAAATACGGAACATTTGGTATGTCGCTTTTTATTGGTCTTCCCTTACCAGGAAGCGGAAGTTATACTGGAGCCTTAGGAGCATATCTGATAGGGTTGGGCTATAAAAAGTTCATAATAGCTAACATTGTTGGCGTTGTTATAGCTGGAATTTTAGTTACAGTGCTTACCTTAACAGGAGTGAATTTATTAAAATTAAATTAATTAAAGGTTAAAGCAGAATTCTTTAAAGGGGTTAATCGATTTATACTGATGGATAAATCTTTATCTATTGCGTTATTAATTTCTGCGCTTTTCCATACAACAGTCTTTCTGCCTTTGGCGCAGACCAAAGAGGTTCGCGTTGAAAAAGATTTACCCCCTCTTAAAATTACCTACCTGAGACCTGAGAAGGCTTCCTCGAAGAAAGTTACCCTGGCTAAGAAATCGGCTGTAGAGGTTAAACAAAACGCAATAGCAAAGACTGCTTCCCGGCAACGTACAACAAACAGCATTGTTCAGGTAGAAAAGAAACTCGCAAAAAAGCAAAACTTAAAGATCGAAATTCCGCCGGAATTGCCCAAGGAGAAAGAGGCTCTCTATCTAGACTATTATCGCTCTATCAGGGAGAAGATTCGCGAATTAGTGCTGGAAAACTATCCACGTTATGTTGCCTGCGGTGAAGTCCGTCTATATTTTATCCTCTCCTCAGACGGCCGGTTAAAACAAATCAAAATACTGCAAGAAAGGTCAAGTCCCAATCGCATCTTAAAGGAGGTGGCTAGCAAAAGCGTCCGGCAAGCCGCGCCATTTTTACCTTTCCCTAAAGAGTTGAACCAGGCGCAATTGTCATTTAATGTAGTCATTTCCTTTGAATTAGAAAACTAATCCTGAGCGAAGTCGAAGGGTTAATAGTGAGCGCAGTCGAATTATTAGGTTGATATTTGTTCTGGAGAGTGATATACTAAGCACCGTTGAAAGGGGGAAGGTTAAGAAATGACAGAGGGAGTAAAAAAACAAGTTTCGCAAATTTTAAAAACCGCACTTAAGATTATACTGGGAATGGCCTTTTTAGTGCTGGGAACTTGGCTGGTTTGCCTTTGGAGAGGGGATGTCTGGGTGCTGATTAAAGGTTTTCTCGCTATCGCGGTTGTTCTTCTTGGAATAATATTTTTAGCCATAGCTAAAGAGTGAAACATTTTATTAAGTTACAAACTTAAAAGAAAGAAGGGGTGAACATGCCCAGGGTGGAGGTAAAACATAACGAGCCGTTGGAAAGGGCGCTGAGAAGATTTAAGCGTAAGATAGAAAGAGAAGGAATACTCAAACAAATCAAAGCCCGTAAACATTATGAAAAACCCAGCGAGCGCAAAAGAAGGAAAAAAAGAAAGTCGTAATATAATTAGCCACGGAGGATTTAGCTTATTGCGCCGTTCTCTGTGGCTTATTATTTTTACAGGCATAATTATTTTCTTTAGCGGTTACTCTAGAAGCAATTACGTATTTTCCTTAGAGCCGCAGCAAGACCTCATTTTCACTCATGGTGATATTGAGCGTGCTTACCTGGATAACGGAATGAGGATTTTGCTGAAAGAAAAACATAATCTGCCCCTGGTGAGTATTTTTTTATCTGTTTTAACCGGAAGCGCCGGGGAAGGAGATTTAAACGGTTCCGGGGTTTGCCATTTTATTGAACATATGTTATTTAAGGGCAGCTCCAACTATGGCCCCGGTGAGGTCTTTAAGGAAATCGAAGCGCGCGGCGGAGTAATTAACGCCCTTACCAGCTACGACTATACCGGCTATAAGATTACAGTGCCAAGCGAATTTTTGCCCTTTGCCTTAGAGCTGCTTACTGAGATGATAATGAACCCAAGCTTTAATCAGGAAGAGCTAGACAGAGAAAAGGAAGTTGTCTTAAAGGAAATCAAGTTAAATTACGACAGCCCACAGAGATATGGTTCCAGGCTTATTTGGGAAAATGCCTTTTCTGTCCATCCGTACAAATATCCAATTTTAGGCGAAGAGCGATTATTCAAAAACCTCTCCAGGGAAGACCTGTTAAGTTTTTATCATGATAAATATGTACCCAATAATATGGTTTTGGCTATTGTCGGTGATATAGAAAGCGAAAAAACACTATCTTTAATCAAAGAGCTCTTTAAGAATTTTAAAGCTGGAACAAATTTTGGCCTTAAGAATAGACCTGAGCCCCGGCAGAAGCAAGCGCGCAAATATGAAGAAGAATTTACATCTGGCCTGACCTATTTATCCTTTGGCTATCATGGCGTTGCCTTAACTGATCGGGACTGTTTTGCCTTAGATGTTCTGGGGACAATTTTAGGAGAAGGCAGAAGCTCGAGATTGTATGAGTTAATCTGCAATAAAAAAAAGTTGGCTTATAGCGTTGTGGCATTTAACTATACCCCTCGGGAGCCAGGGCTATTTATTGTCTCTGTTCTGTTAGAAGAGAAGAATCGTAAGCGCGCAACGTCTTTAATCTTTGAGCAAATAGAGCTGCTCAAGAAAAAGAAGGTTTCTCAGGAAGAGCTGGAGAGCGCCAAAAATAGAATTATCAGCGATATCATATTCGCCAACCAAACCTTTCAAGCCCAGGCCAGAGATTTAGCGCTGCAAGAGGGAATAACAGGAGATTTTCGCTTTAACGAAAAATATATTCAAAAGATTAGACAGGTAAATGCGGGGGATATTATTGAAGTTGCCAAGACCTATCTGCAAAGAGATGCCTCGAGCATAGTTGCCTTAATCCCTAGAACTGACTCAACTACGACAAAGATCCCAACTTCCTCAAGAAAATCTTTTGAGCTCGGGGTTGAATATCTCAAGCCCCAAAGGCAAGGGCCTGGTTCTGCTGCAGGGCAGGAAGTACAAAGCTATGTTCTTGATAATGGACTTAGGTTGCTGCTCAGAGAAAATAAAGACTTGCCTATAGTTTCCATAACGGCTACCTTTAAAGGAGGCTTGCGCGCAGAAGACGAAAGCTCAAACGGACTCTGTAATCTAGTAGCTAAAATGCTCGATAAAGGGACCAAAACGCGCAATCGGGCAGAGATTGCTTATTTTATTGAATCAAAAGGCGTGCAGTTTTCGGCCTTCAGCGGAAATAATAGCTTCGTCATATCATTAAACCTTTTAAGTAAAGACTTAGACCAAATGTTAGAGTTGTTGGCCGATTTGATTATCAACTCTACATTTCCCAAGTCGGAGTTAGCAAAACAGAAGAAAACAAACTTAGCTTTGCTTAAGAGCCGGGAAGATAATATATTTGAATCGGGCAAGGAATTATTAAAGAGGACCTTATTTCAAAAGCACCCATTTCAATTTTCCCTTGTTGGGAATAAAAAGTCTTTAAAAAAAATAAAACGCCGTGATTTGATAAAATTCTATCGTGATTTCTGCGTGGGTAAAAATATGGTGCTTAGCGTCTTTGGCGATCTTACTACAGAGGAGGTATTCAGACAGGTAAAGCAGCGTTTTGCCGAGCTACCAGCCGGGGAGGCCCCTCTGATTTCCCCACCGAGAGAACCAAAGATTAAAGGCATACGTCAATCTTCTAAGACAATGCAAAAGCAGCAAAGCCTTTTAGTGATAGGATTCCCCGGAACTACCGTTTATACCCAGGATAGATATCCATTAGAAATAATTTGCCAACTCCTTTCTCAGCCCTCAGGAAGACTGTTTACCCGGATCAGAGAAAAAGCGGGTATTGCTTATACCTTGGGGGCATATCAAGTATTAGGCCTGGATCCCGGTTATTTAGTTATTTATGTAGCTACGACAGTACAAAATCTGCAAGCGGCAAAAGAAGAAGTGCTCGAGCAGCTGCGATTACTTAAACAAGAGGGTATCAGCGAAAAAAACTTGAGTCAGCTCAAAAGAGCTGTCCTTAGCAAAAGGTTGAGGGGGCGCCAAACTAATTCTGCCTGCGCCCTAGAAAGTGCCCTGGATGAATTGTATGGCTTAGGCTTCAATCATTACCTAAAATATCCAGAGCAAATCGAGCGGATTACAGTAAAAGACATTACAAAATACGCTAACCTCTACTTTGACCTCAATAATTATGTACTCGTAACTGTCGGCCCTGAAAATTAAATAGATTGTGAGACTACAATGTTTGCTCTCTCTGTTTCTTGGCATGCCCTGCAACATTCCAGGGCAAAAGATATAATAAAAGAAATTAAAGACCTTGGCTTTAAACACGTGGAGTTCAGTTTTAATTTAACCTCCGAGATAGTCGAGGAAATGATTAAGTTAAAAGAACAAGGTCTAATCAACGTAGTCTCTGTGCATAACTTTTGCCCGATACCCAAAGGCATCTCCCGAAAAAAGGCCTTGCCTGATATATTTTCTCTTTCTGCTTTAGATGAGCAAGAAAGGCGGGAGGCTATTCGTTATACAAAGAAGACTGTGGATACCGCTTACAGAATAGGCGCAAAAGTTGTAGTCTTTCATGGGGGAAAGGTGTACGGAAAAGAGCGGATTAGAACATTGGCTCAGGTCTACAATAGCGGTAATAGGCAAAGATATAACCAGCTTAAAACCCAGATGCTCAAAGAAAGAAATGCAAAGTCAAAGCAATTTTTTTCTCAAATTCTGAAGAGCCTTGAGCAATTATGCGCTTATGCCCAGAAGCGCAAGGTAAAGCTAGGTATTGAAAATAGGTATTATTTCTGCGAGATTCCTTCGCTTGAAGAGATGGAAACAATCCTAGCGAGCTTTCCCGGACCACCGCTTTATTACTGGCACGACGTAGGCCATGCTCAGCTCTACGAAAACTTAGGGCTGCTTAAACATAAAGATATGTTAGATAAATTCAGCCGGCGTATGGTGGGCATTCATCTGCATGATATAGATGGCATAAACGACCATCTCGCTCCTTTAAAAGGGAAATTTGATTTTACTCTACTTAAGGCATATGTAAAAAACAAGACCTTGAAAGTATTAGAACCACATTATCCAGCAACAGCAGAAGAAATCATCCGCGGTAAGAAGTATCTAGAAAAAATACTCGGGAGCTAAGGTGATTCGCAAGGCCCAGGCAGCAGGACAATTTTATCCGGCTAGCGCTTCCGGATTAGATAAACAGATTAAGCAACTTATCGAGGAAAACGCCGAGAGGGAAGATGCCTTAGGGCTTCTCTCGCCACATGCCGGATACATCTACTCAGGCAAAGTAGCTGCCTGTTGTTTTTCCCGGATTAAATTAACCAAAACAGTGGTTATTTTAGGCCCTAATCACACCAGCCTTGGCGCACCCTTTAGCATTGTCTCTTCAGGCAGATGGCAGACACCCCTAGGCAATGTAGAGATAAACAGCTCTTTAGCCAAGGAGATCCTAAAAGCATCAAAATATTTACAAGAAGACTCTCAAGCCCACACCTATGAACATTCCATTGAGGTACAATTACCTTTTCTACAGCATTTTTTGGCTGAGGTAAAGATAGTACCGATAGTTGTCTCCATTGCAGACTTCAAGACCTTTGATCAAATCGGTAAAGCGATAGCAGAGGGCATAAAAAAACTGGGAGAGAAGATTCTAGTGATAGCCTCAAGCGACATGACTCACTATGAACCTCAACAGAAAGCCAAGGCCAACGATAATTTAGCTATTGAAGCAATCCTTCAATTAGATGGCCGGGAACTGCTGGAGCGGATAAGGCGATTTAATATTACCATGTGTGGCTATGGGCCGGTGATTTCAATGCTCTCAGCGGTCAAGGCCTTAGGGGCAAAAGGCGCCCGTTTGCTTAAATATGAAACTAGCGGCAAGACCTCAGGCGACTATTCTTCAGTAGTAGGCTATGCCGGCATTGTGGTTCAATAGACTAAGGAAGAAGAGATGGATTTCACTGTTATATTTTTAGCGGCAGCAGTAGCTTTAGCAATAGCCATCTGGGGTATCATCTTGTTAATAAAGATACTCAAACCCGCCAAGCCGCCTTTATCATCGGAAGAACTTATTAAGACATTCGCTGATGTTGGCGCCTTTAAGGCAACCCTGCAATCCGTAGAAGGAGGACAAAGAGATCTTTCTTTAAGCATTAAAGAAACACAGAAAGTAGTAGACCATATCAAGACCGATTACGAAGCGCGAAAACTTATCTTTGAACGCTTGCATGAATCTGTAGAAAGAATGGAAGATACCATCTCCGGCACAAAAAGGCGGGGAGAGGCAGGAGAAAATATCCTTCAAGAGATCTTTAAGTCTTTTCCTCCAAGTATGATTACCAGGAACTTCCGCATCTCCGGCAAAGAGGTGGAATTCGCCCTGATTTTAAGTGATGACAAAGTCGTCCCTATTGACTCTAAGTGGACTGCCCAAGAACTACTTAGGGCCTTTGCCCAGGAAAAGGACAAAGCACAGCGTTTAGCCTTAAGCAGTAAAATCGAAAATGAAATCAGCAAAAGGGTCTCTGAGGTAGCTCAATATATAGATCCCTCACGCACTGTCTCCTGGGCAGTAGCTGCGATTCCTGACGCTGCCTTCTCTATATGCCGCAAGGCCCACCTAGAAGCTTATAAGAAAGGCGTAATCGTAATTCCTTATTGTTTGGTTTTGCCTTACATTTTAACTTTATTTAATCTACACCTACAATATGCTGGTTCAATCGATATGGAAAACCTGCAACATTATATTATGGATATTAAAAGACGTATTGAAAAAATGGAAGGTATGCTGGAGAAAAGTATTGTTCGCGGCGTAACGATGATTGACAACGCCATAACTGAATACAGACAAGATATCGGTTCAATCCGCAGCTCTTTAATTAATTTACAAACTCCTAAATCCAAGAAACAAAGTAGGGCATAATGAATAAAAGCAAGGTCCTGGTTATCTTAAAAATATTGGTCAGTATATCCTTGCTTACGCTTTTATGCTGGATGAAGCGGGAAAAATTCAACGATATCTGGAACCTGCTGCAATCTATCAACACAGCTGTTTTTGCCTTGGCCTTTTTAATATTTACATTGACCTTGGGGATTATGTCCTGGAGGTTAAAAATCGCCTTAACCATACAAAA
>JAMXCY010000068.1 GCA_024543015.1 Candidatus Omnitrophota bacterium
TGTAGGACTGCATCTGGAAGATAGCGCGCCTGTTGATCCGGCACAATTGTATCCAAAATTATTGGTATATGACTTGATTTACAACCCGGCACAAACCCTATTATTGCAAGAGGCTAAGAGAAAAGGATGCCTTGGCGTGTTTAATGGTCTGGGTATGCTCCTGTATCAGGGCGTACTGGCTTTTAAAATCTGGCTGGATGTAGAGCCGCCGGTTCGCGTAATGGAAGAAGCCTTAAGAGAAATCTTGGTTAACAAATGATACCAGAGATAGCTATTCAGATATTTCTATTTTGTTTAGGGGCAGTGGTAGGAAGTTTTTTAAATGTCTGCATCTACCGTATGCCGCGCAAAGAGTCGATTATTCGGCCCGGATCACACTGTCCTCATTGTCAGGTGAAGATACCATGGTATGACAACATTCCTTTTTTCAGTTATATTTTCCTGAAAAAGCGTTGCCGGCACTGCGGTGAGAAAATCGCTTTCCGCTATTTTGTGGTAGAGTTAGTTACGGCAAGCACTTTTTTGCTGTTGCATTATTATTTTGGTTTATCTGCACTTTTCTGGATTTATCTGGCGTTTTGCTCGAGTCTAATTGTAGTCAGTTTTATTGATATAGATATCCGTGAGATACCAGATGAAATAGATTTATCCGGCATAGTAATAGGTTTAGCTTTAAGTCTTATTTTTCCTCAATTGCAGCAGACGCTTTTCCATAAATTGGCATTGTGGCGTTCTTTCTTAGGAATCTTAGCCGGCGGCGCAAGTATTTACCTGACCGGTCTGATCGGCGATGCCATTTTTAAAAAAGAGAGTATGGGTGGAGGCGATGTAAAGCTGATGGCTATGGTTGGGGCCTTTATCGGTTGGAAGTTGGCTATTTTAACATTTTTTATTGCTCCGTTTTTCGGGGCAGCAGTAGGCATAGTTTTAAAGATAAGAAAAGGCCAGAGCCTAATTCCTTATGGGCCGTTTTTATCTTTGGCCGCTTTGATTTCGATTATCTGGGGCCATAGAATAATTGATGTAATAATATACTAAGAAGAATTGACCAAGGGGGAGAGTAAAATGTTGAGATTTTTGACGGCAGGGGAATCGCACGGTGAGTGTCTGGTGGGTATCCTGGAAGGATTGCCTGCGGGCTTAAGGTTAGATAAGCAACAAATCGACCAGGGGCTGGCCCGTCGGCAAAAAGGATACGGCCGCGGCGGCAGGATGAAAATTGAAAAGGATAAGGTTGAGATCCTTTGCGGCTTAAGAAAGGGTAAAACCATCGGCGCTCCTTTAGCTCTTTTAATCAAAAATAAGGATTTTAAGATTAATAGCTTAGCCTCTGTTGTCTCTCCCAGGCCTGGACATGCAGACCTAGCCGGTGCCTTAAAATATAATACTAAAGACATTAGAGATATATTAGAGAGAGCCAGTGCCCGGGAGACGGCTATGCGTGTGGCTATTGGTGCAGTCTGCAGGGTTTTATTAGGAGAATTTAAAATCGACATCGTTGGCCACGTTACCAGTATTGGCAATACTTGTATTCAAGTGGAGAAAATTTCGTTTAACCAGATTCGCCACAAAGCGGCTCAATCGCGACTTTCCTGCATAGACAAACGTGCTGAAAGAAAGATGATTGCCGAAATAAACCTGGCCAGAGGCGAAGGAGATTCTTTAGGCGGCACCTTTGAGATAATCGCTATCAATCTTCCCGTGGGTTTGGGAAGTTTTGTTCATTGGCAAAGACGTCTGGACGCAAGACTGGCCGCAAGCCTGATGTCCATTCCGGCGATTAAAGGAGTGGAGATAGGCGCGGGTTTTCTCGGCGCCTCTCTTAGAGGCTCGCAGGTTCAGGACCCGATATTTTACACCAAGCGCGACGGATTCTTTAGAAAGACTAACCGCAACGGTGGATTAGAAGGCGGGGTGACTAACGGCGAACCGCTAGTTTTGCGCTGCGCCATGAAACCCATTGCTACTTTAGGCAAGCCCCTTTCCAGCGTGAATATTAAAACCAAGAAAGCGACAAAGGCAGCTGTGGAAAGGGCTGATGTCTGTGCGGTACCGGCAGCAAGTGTTGTTGGCGAGGCCTGCGTGTCTTTCTGTCTTGCTCAGGCTGCTCTGGAGAAATTTGGCGGCGATTCCCTTAGCGAGCTAAAGAGAAATTACCAGGGATATCTTAAACAAATAAAAAAGTTTTAAGATGAATGTAGTACTCGTAGGATTTATGGGAACAGGAAAGACCACAGTAGGTAAGCTTCTAGCTCAAAAGTTAAAGATGAAATATATCTCTACTGATGAAGTAATTGAAGATAAAGAGCGGCGTTCAATAAACGACATCTTTAAAAAGAATGGCGAACAATATTTTCGCAAGGCAGAGAAGGAGGTAGTCAAAAAAGTCTCCCAACTGAATAAGTTTGTCATCGATGCCGGTGGAGGAGCGGTTTTAGATGAAGAAAATGTGCAAAATTTAAAGCAGAATGGGAAAATCATTTGCCTTAGCGCCAGTCCCGAGGTCATTTTAGAAAGAACAAAAAGATACCGCCATCGCCCTCTTTTAAATGTAGAAAATCCAAAGGCCAAGATTGAACAATTATTAGAAGCAAGGGCGCCATTTTATGCCCGGGCTGATTGTACTTTTGACACAACCAATTTAAGTATTGAGCAGGTTGTAGAAGAGATTAAGAGAATTATCAATGAAGATTCTGAGCAACGAGAACAAGTTTAAGACCTTACGTATTACAGATAAGGATTATCCCGCAAATTTAAAGCATATTTATGATCCTCCGGCAACTGTTTATCTAAAAGGAGAGCTGATCCTAGAGGATAATATTGCTATAGCTATTGTGGGTTCACGTCGGGCAACTCCATACGGCTTAAAGAACGCTAAGAGTTTAGCCTTTGAGTTAGCTGCCAGAGGAATTACCGTAGTCAGTGGTCTGGCCCGGGGCATAGATAGCGCCGCCCACCGTGGGGCTTTAGAGGCAAAGGGCAGGACTATCGCTGTCTTAGGCAGCGGTTTGAATGTAATTTATCCTCACGAAAATGAAAGATTAGCCGAAGAGATTGCCAAAAGCGGCGCGGTGATTTCAGAATTCCAGCAAGATGTTGGGCCACAACGTTATCATTTTCCCCGCAGAAACCGGATTATTAGCGGACTTTCTTTAGGGGTAGTGGTAGTAGAAGCGGCACAAAAAAGCGGCGCCTTGATTACAGCAAACTGCGCGCTGGAACAGGGCAGAGAAGTGTTTGCCCTTCCCGGGAAGATTGATTCCTGGACTTCCCGAGGAACACACGATTTAATCAAGCAAGGGGCAAAGCTGGTAGAATCAATCGAAGATATTATTGAAGAGTTAGAACCGCTGAATCTACAGAAGAAGGGGTAGTAGATGGCAAAGGCGTTGGTGATAGTTGAGTCTCCGGCAAAAGCCAAGACGATAAATAAATTCTTAGGCTCGGACTATCTGGTAGAGGCCTCAGGTGGGCATATCATGGATTTGCCCAGAAGGAAGATGGGTGTGGATGTAGACA
Organism: Candidatus Omnitrophota bacterium; assembly: GCA_024543015.1. GTDB lineage: Bacteria > Omnitrophota > Gorgyraeia > JAFGHF01 > JAFGHF01 > JAMXCY01. Next base: position 3,520 of record JAMXCY010000068.1, read on the forward strand.
ACGACTTTTGCTCCGAATATGTGATTATCCCTGCACGTAAAAAGATAGTCAGCCAGCTTAAAAAAGAAGCTAAAGGTAAAGAGGCCATCTATATTGCTACCGACCCGGATAGAGAAGGCGAGGCTATCTGCTGGCACATCCAGAATAATTTAAATACAAAGGCCAAAATTTATCGGGTCAGTTTTTATGAAATAACCGAGCAAGCGGTAAAAGAGGCCTTTGCCCATCCCGGCTCTATAGATATGCATAAGGTCCAGGCCCAACAGGCCCGCAGAGTATTAGACCGGTTGGTGGGATACAATTTAAGTCCTCTGCTTTGGAAAAAAATCAGTCGAGGGCTTTCCGCAGGAAGGGTTCAGTCTGTGGCCGTGCGCTTGATTGTAGAAAGAGAAAGAGCGATTGGGCATTTTATCCCTCAAGAATATTGGGATCTGCAGGCAGAACTCAAGAAGAAGTTATCCAAGAAGCACTTTGTGGCGAAACTGGATAAAATTGATGGTAAAAATCCAGAGATAAAGAATGAGAAAGAAGCCCAGGAAATAAAGGATCAGATCGGCAAAGAGAAGTTTATTGTTAGGGATATTCAGCAGAAACAAAAGAAAAGGAATCCCCATGCGCCCTATACGACCAGTAAACTTCAACAGGATGCTTTTAATCAATTACATTTTCATGCCTCAAGAACCATGCGTATTGCTCAACAGCTTTATGAAGGTTTGGAGATTGGCAAAATCGGAAGTGTCGGCCTAATTACTTATATGCGCACGGATTCGGTAAGGGTTTCAAACCAAGCGCAAGCTGCGGCCAAAGATTACGTGTTGCAACAGTTTGGTAAAGAGTACTTGCCGGCTAAGCCTCCTCAATATAAATCCAGAAAGACAGCTCAAGGAGCTCATGAGGCTACTCGGCCCACTTTACCGTTAAGAGAGCCGGGAAGTATTCAACAATATTTAAGTCCCGACCAATATAAGCTATACAGTTTAATCTGGAATAATTTTTTAGCCAGCCAGATGAAGCCGGCAATCTATGGACTGACTACAGTGATTATAAGCGCGGGTAACTTTTTATTTAAAGCCCTTGGTTCATCTTTAAAATTTGACGGTTTTTTAAAAGTTTTAGGACTACCAAAAGAAGACAAAAGACAGCTTTTGCCCGAGTTGAGTAAAGATGAAGAACTTAAGCTGGTAAAGTTAAATTCGGAACAGCATTTTACTCAACCATTGCCAAGATTCTCCGAGGCCTCTTTGGTAAAAACGCTAGAGGAAAAAGGGATTGGCCGCCCAAGCACTTATGCCCCGATTATTCAGACTATTGTCCTTCGTGATTATGTACGCCGCAATAGAGGTTATTTCTTTCCCACGGAATTAGGATTTACCGTGAACGACCTGTTAACCAAATACTTTCCCAAGATTTTGGACGTTAAGTTTACGGCTACTTTTGAGGAAGAATTGGACGGAGTTGAGGAGGGCAGACTTAACTGGACAGAGGTGGTAAGATTATTTTATGAGCCTTTTGTTAAAGAACTTGTTATTGCTCAGAAAGAAGTCAAGAAAGAAGTTATCCCGACTAAAGAAACTTGTGAACTTTGTGGCCGGCCGATGGTAATAAAGTGGGGCCGGCACGGCCGTTTCTTAAGCTGTTCCGGATTTCCTGACTGTAAACACGCACGTAGTATTACCACTGAGATCAGGTGTCCGCAACAAGGCTGCCAGGGATGGTTAGTTGAGCGGCGCACCAGAGGCGGGAGGATATTCTACGGCTGCTCAAAATATCCTAAGTGTACATACGTGGCTAATAAGCTACCAGAGGTAGAAGAGAAATGGACAGATACATCGGTAAATTCCTGACTTATTTGGAAATAGAAAGAAATGTCTCCGGGCACACCCTGCTTAATTACCGCATAGATTTGAAGCAGATGCGCAATTTCCTGCCCGATAAAGATGTGCAGCGGATAGACCGCCTAGATATCCGTAAATATTTAGCACACCTTAAGGGTAAAAACTTACAGAAGCGCAGCGTAGCCAGAAAATTATCCACACTGCGCTCGTTTTTCAAATTTTTGACGCGCGATGGATACGTAAAATCAAATCCTTTAGCAGGCATCTCTTCTCCAAAGCTGGAGAAAAGGTTACCCATGTTTTTGGATGTGGATAAAGTAGCCAAGCTTCTGGAGACCCCGGACCCTAAGCATTTTTTGGGATTAAGAGACCGGGCCATACTGGAAACCCTTTACAGTACTGGAATACGGGTTAGCGAATTGGCCGGATTAAACATTGACCGGGTTGATTTTATCAGCGGCACGGTTAAGGTATACGGTAAGGGCAAGAAGGAGCGCCTTGTGCCTATAGGAGATAGGGCCTTACGGGCAATACGGGACTATCTCAGTAAGCAAACAAATCTTAAAAAAGATATCCGAGCTTTATTTCTGGATAGAGATAATAACAGATTAACCGATGAAGGGGTGCGGAAACTAGTCAGTAAATATATTCAAAGGGCTTCTTTGAAAGGGAAGATATCGCCGCATACCCTGCGACATTCCTTTGCTACGCATTTATTAGATAAAGGCGCAGATTTAAGAAGTATTCAGGAGCTGTTGGGACACGCCAGCCTTTC
>JAMXCY010000069.1 GCA_024543015.1 Candidatus Omnitrophota bacterium
CCCTATGAGAGAAAATCTTTCCTGCGATCACCAGAGAGAGAACCAAGATTAAAGCGATCAACGTAATGTGCCAAGGTGAGGACTTAATTTTACCAATCCCGGTTTCAATATAGACCCCCCAAGGCCGATTTAAAAATAAAAAGTAGCCCACAATAAAGGCATTGAGCGAAGCCACTAGAACGCATCCGGCAGCAATGTCCTTAATTATCCGAGCCATCGGATTATAATTGTCGCTAATCAGATCGATGTTCATCTCTATTGCCGTATTCATCATCTCCGCCAACAATACAAGGCAAATAGTGACCAATAACAGCAAGATTTCCATTCTTTCTAAATTTAGGTATGTGCCTAAGAGCAGCGCCAGAATAGCAATTAAAAAATGCAGACGCATATTTCTTTGGGTCTTCAGGACATAAATAAATCCCTCAATGGCAGAATTAAAACTTTTCACGATATTTTGCTTGTTCATCTTTTGAGTATCTTTTTAAGGATTCTGTTCTGTTCTTTTTCCATGATTATACGCTTCTTGGCGCTGGTATCATCGTAGCCTAGCAAGTGGAGTATTCCGTGGATTAAGTAAAGATAAATTTCTCGGTTTAGGCTGGTTCCGTAGCTCCGAGCATACTTTTGGGCGATCTCAGGACAAATTACCAGGTCTCCTAAAACTTCGGGATGAAGAGGGTTCTCTCTCCCTTCGTACATACTAAAAGCCAGCACGTCCGTAGGTTCGTCTATTTTCCTAAATCTTCTATTTAGCGTCCGAATGTAAGTCTTTCCCGCAAACAGAATAGAGACTTCTGCTTTGGTTAGGCCTTTCAATTTAAGCACCCGCCTGACTAAGGCTCGGGCAGCTTTTTTATTTATGGCTATTTTTCTCTGCCTGTCTTTTATTTCTACCCTTATTTTCACTCTTCGAATTTTCGCCTGTTTCATATTCTATGCGCGAATGAAATATCCCCATTAAAATACGCGTGAAGGTATCTCCGATTATCTCTAAGTTTTTTAAAGTCAAATCGCATTGGTCGAGCTGATTGTCAATAAATTTATTATTGATGATCTTGCGTACCAGACCTTTTATCCTGGCCGGGGTGGGTTCGCCCAGCGTTCTTGAGGCAGCTTCTACCGAATCTGCCAAAAGCACTACTGCCGTTTCTTTAGTCTGGGGCTTAGGGCCAGGATATCTAAAACCTTCTTCTTTGAGCACCTGATCATCTTCGACTTTTTCTAAGGCACGTTGATAGAAATAATAAATTAGACTAGTGCCGTGATGCTGCTCGATGAAATCGATAATACCTTCATTAAGTTTATATTTATGAGCAAGATCTACCCCATCTTTTACATGGTTGGTAATAATCAGACTACTCATGCTGGGGGTTAGTTTGTCGTGTTTCTTTTTTGCTGTTCCTACTTGGTTTTCGCTGAAGTACTCCGCTTTTTCTGTTTTGCCAATGTCGTGGAAATATGAACCTACTCGGGCAAGTAAGGCATTTGCCCCAATGGCTTCTGAGGCGCCTTCGGCGAGATTGCCTACAATTAGACTGTGGTGATAAGTACCCGGGGCCTTGAGCACCATCTCTCGCAATAAAGGATGATTTAAATCGGATAATTCCAATAAACTAATATTGGTAACTATGTTAAATGAATACTCAAATACAGGTAGCATCCCGGTAATGATTATTGCCCCACCTACCCCATTGATTACCCCCCAGAAAGCCTCCTTTAAAAATATAGTGTATTCTAGTCCATGAAGAAGTTCGATTGCACAAATGCAAACGAAGTTAGTTAAACCCACGACACAGCCGGTAATCAGAATTTGTGATCGCCTTCGGGCGCCCTGAATGAAGAAAATACCCATAATTCCACCAACGAATGAAACCGTAGCCACACTAAGTTTGTCCCCAGCAATAATGCCTACAAAGATGCTTAAGGCAATAGTGATGATAATAGCCAGGCGCGGGCCAATAAGTAGAGCGATGAGTATGGAGGCAATAGCAGTGGGGATTGCGTAGCTTGGTATAGGAGAATAGGTGATCACTTTGGCTAACCCAAGGATCAAGATGAATAAAATTACAATTAAAGTTAACTTGCGCGTGCTTAATAATATCTTGGGTTCGAAAAATTTTAAATAGAGAAAGATTACCAGCAAAAAGATTAAGGTCAAGATTGTAGCTCCGGAGAAGAACATTAAGCGGTTGACTTTTTCCTGTCGGTGAAACACCTCTTTAATTTTAAGTAAATGGTTTCTGGAAATTCTCTCTCCCCTGGCCACAATCAATTCTTCTTTTTTGACCTCTTTTTCTTTATATTGGATAGGTGCGTTATCATAGGCAATCTGGCGCCTTTGCTCAGTCAGTTCCTTGTTGAACTCTAAGTTTGACTCAAGGATTCTTTGAGTTAAGTTAATTACCGCAATTCTTAATTTGCGATTTTCTGGCAATAGGTCCTGGACCATTACGGTAACTTCTTTTTCTACATCTTTCAATCTTAACAGGCTCTCTAGGGCAACTTTTGATTCCTCTTGCGTGTTTAGGCTCTTTAAGAAAATATGTGTGCGCCCGGACTTAATTATTTTTTTCTCCAGACTCGCCGTAATGATTCCTTTAGGAAGAAGTTCTTGCACCAAGACCTTGATTTTGCTTTTCGTGTTTTCTAAGCCCGGATCAGCAAGAAAGGCCTTCAGGTCAGATTCAGACATCTTAACTTCTATAATATCTTTGGCTTCTTTTAGTTTTTCTTCTTCGTTCGTTGTTGTTGATTTCTGGATGGCGATAAGCCGATCAAAAAGCTTATTCACTCTATCGATTAGGTTTTCATCGATATCTGTCCCTATGTCGTAGATTTCGTCTACTGTTTCAGCTGCTTTTTCGCGCTCGAGCTTTGTCTTTTCTTCGTCTATACCCAGCTGATATTTAAAATCTATAGGTGCGTAGAGCGTCTTTAAAGAGACATCCCCTTCTTTTAACTCCTCGCCGTAAGGTTTTCTGCCGAAGTAAACAACTGATATTGCTGAAGCAGTAAAAATGATTCCCAGAATAACTCGAGTGGTAGTTTGCAAGACTACAAGTTTGATTTTATTCCACTGGAAGCTTTTTTTCATTTGCTTATCGTTCCTCTTTATTCTTAATATCGTATTCGGCGTAGGCTTTAATAATCTCTTGAATCAATTCGTGCCTGACCACATCTTCTCTGCTCAACAGGACAAATTCTATGCCCTTAATGTCTTTAAGCACTTCCTGCGCTTGGAGGAGCCCTATGGATTTTCCTCCCGGTAAATCACTTTGGGTTACGTCGCCGGTAATGACCGTTTTTGAATTAAATCCCAGACGCGTTAAAAACATCTTCATCTGCTCCGGAGAACAGTTTTGGGCTTCATCCAGGATAATAAAAGAATCGTTAAGTGTCCTTCCGCGCATAAAAGCTAAAGGGGCTACTTCAATTATTCCCCGGTCCATATACTTTTGAATTTTATCTACCTCTAGCATATCATAGAGGGCATCATACAAAGGTCGCAGGTAAGGCGAAACTTTCTCGTATAAATTACCGGGCAAAAATCCTAAGTTCTCTCCAGCCTCAACTGCCGGACGCGTAAGAATAACACGAGAAACTTCTTGCCTGATCAATGCTTCAATCGCGCAGGCCATGGCGAGATATGTTTTTCCGGTTCCGGCCGGGCCAATGGCAATGACTATGTCGTATTTTCTGATTGCATCTATATAATCTTTTTGCCCGCGCGTTTTGGGCACTACGTATTTTCTTTTCGTCGCAACCTCTATCTTGTCTAAATAAATATCTTTAAAATCTTTAAGTATCCCTGAATTTAACGATTTGGCTGCGTAACGAAGCTCGTGCTTTTTAACAATTCCGTCTTTTCTGATTATCCCCAACAGTTCTTGGCAGAAGCGGTGTGCTTTTTCTAGATGTATTCCTTCGCCGCTAAGGATTAGATTTTCCCCCCGGGTAATAACTTTTACCATAAATTCTTGCTCAATGTATTTTAGATTTTCGTCGTGATTACCGAAAAGTTTGCGCGCTTCATCAATGCTGCGTAGCTTTATACCCTTCTCCATAATTTTATTTCTTAGGTTCTCCTGCTTCGGGGATGATCAGGACCTGGCCCGGGTAGAGTTCGTCGGGAGTCTTTAATTTATCTCTATTGGCTTTATAAAGCAGGGGCCATTTCTTAGTGGTGCCGTAAAATTTACGCGAAATCTTCTGCAGGGTATCTCTTTTCTTCACCTTATATGTCTGTTTTGTCTTGGTTGGTTCTTTTGGTTTGGTTTCAAATATTTGAGATATCTTCTCTTTAATCTTAGCCAGAGGTGTCTTTTGCGGTTCTGTTACTTCAGGCTCAACCGCTGTGGCAGCTCCTTTAGCTGTCTCTCCGCCTATAAAATAGCCTTTGTTTCCCCAAACAACCGTGTCTTTTCTTGGCGGCCGAATATGTGACTGTTTTTTTCTGGAAAACGGCGGAATTTCTATCTCAATTTTATAGACTTTTCTCTCGGTGAAATCCGGTTCTTTAGGGGCAGAGGCGGCTTTTCCTGAAAGAAACCCCCGATTTCCAGAAACTGACTGGTCCACCCTTGGCTTGGTGGAAGTTGAAGTGCGCACAGCCCATCCTCCTGAACATCCGGCTAACTGGATACAAATTGAACCATAAATTGCTATCCACAGTAACTTCTTCATCTTATCCCCTCCTTTTTTTAGTTAGTTTCCAACCTAACTCTTTAAGCTGATCTTCGGGCACCTCAGAAGGTGCTCCGGTTAAAAGGCAAACTCCTTTCTGGGTTTTGGGAAAGGCGATTATTTCTCTGATGGTTGTATCGCCGCTTAATTGAGCAATAAACCTGTCTAACCCTAAGGCAATTCCTCCATGAGGAGGTGCGCCATACTCTAAGGCCCTTAATAAAAAGCCAAAACGTTCCTGCGCTTCTTTCTTGCCCATTTTTAGAATCTTAAATATTTCTTCTTGAAGCTCTCTTTGATGGATACGGATACTGCCTGAGGCAATCTCTGCGCCGTTAAGTACAAGATCATAAGCGCGAGCGCGGATTTTTCTTAAGTCTTTAGTTAAACTCTCCTTGAGCGGTGCGGTAAAGGGATGATGTTCCGACTCCCATCTTTTCTCTTCTTGATTATATTTAAACAGGGGAAAATCCTTAATCCAGACAAACTTGAATTTTTCTTTTTCAGCCCTTAAGTCTGGCTTATCGCTCTTGTACTTTTTTTGAGCTTCTGCGTAACTTAAACGCGAGAAAGGAATCTTTAGTGAAATATCCAGGGCTTGCTTGAAAACGTATTGCAATAATTCCTCAATAAGCGCAAAGATATCCTCCTCCTCAACGAAAGACATCTCTATATCCAGCTGAGTGAATTCGGGCTGTCTGTCTGCGCGCAGGTCTTCATCTCTCAAGCACTTGGCAATTTGAAAATACTTCTCTATTCCGGCAACCATCAAAATCTGTTTAAATAATTGCGGAGACTGTGGCAGGGCATAAAATTTTCCCGGATTTAGACGCGAGGCAACTAGATAATCCCTGGCGCCTTCTGGCGTACTTTTAGTCAGAAGAGGTGTTTCTATCTCAAGGAAACCTTTCTGATCCAGAAAATCACGCATGCTTTTAAGAATCTTATGCCTTAAGTTAAACTTCTGGGCTATCCCCGGTCTTCTTAAATCTAAATATCGGAAGCTAAACCTCAAGTCTTCCGAGGCCTCTATATCTTTAGCAATTTCAAAAGGAGGAGTTTTGGAAGAATTCAAGATCTTAAATTCGCAAGCCTCAATTTCAATAAATCCGGTGGGAATTTTAGGGTTCTCTGTGCCTTTGGGCCGCGGGTTGACTTTTCCTTTGACTAATATTACATATTCAGATTTTAAATCAGCAATCTTTTTCAAAAGCTCTTTTCCCCAGAAGACAATTTGGGTCAAGCCTTCCTTATCACGCAGATCGATAAAGACTAAATTTCCGTGATCCCTTCTGCGGTGGATCCAGCCGCAAAGCACTATATCCTTGCCGATATGCTTTTCGTTTAATTCTCCGCAAGTATGTGTGCGCAGCACTAGGTTATCTCCTTAACCAAGTT
>JAMXCY010000070.1 GCA_024543015.1 Candidatus Omnitrophota bacterium
TATTCAATGTATTGAATAAAAGCTCTTTATATTTATATTTTCAACGATTTTAGCATGACAACCGTGCCCGGAAAATAATACCACGTTTTCCAAAGAAGTGCAGTCATCCTTTATGCATTTTAAATTCCATAAAGGCGGTTTTAAAAAGCATACAGGATGACGGCACTTCTTTGGAAAACGTGGTATTAGTTTCCGGGATCGGTTGTCATGCTAAAATCGTTGACTATATAAATATAAATAGCTTTTATTCAATTCATGGAAGAGTGACACCGGCTGCGGAAGGGATAAAGCTTGCCAACCCAAATCTTAAGGTAATAGGGTTTGCCGGAGACGGAGATGCGTATGGGGAAGGTATAGAGCACTTAATATTTGCCGCTAAAAGGAATATTAACATTACCATGATCATACACAATAACCGCGTCTATGGACTTACTACAGGCCAGTATAGCCCTACTTCGCCTCTCGGATTTAAAGGCCGTTCTACGCCAAAGGGAAGCTTAGAGCCTCCGATAAATCCGCTTGAACTTATGCTGACAAGCGGGGCGACTTTTCTTGCGCGCGGTTTTTCACACGGGATAGAACAACTTAAGAGAATCTTTAAGGAGGCCATAAACCATAAGGGTTTTGCTTTGATAGATATTCTTCAGGTATGCGTGACTTACTGTAATATGTATGAATACTATGGTAAGCGGGTATATGAATTAAAAGGGCATAACGCGGGAGATTATTCCGAGGCGCTTGGTAAAATAAGGGAATGGAATTATCATAATGATGCGCCGATAAGCCTCGGCGTCTTTTACAAAAAAGAGGCCGCGACTTTTGAAGAAAGGGTTTCGGCTTCCAGAAAAGAAACAATAGATGTTGATTCAAATATAGCGAAGGCATTGGCTAAAACCGTATAAAAAAAGGAGATTATATGAACGAGCAACCCAAGGCATCGGGTAAATATCGTTGTAAGGTCTGCGGTTATATCTTTGATCCTGAAAAAGGCGATCCCGATAATGGTATAACTCCGGGAACAGCATTTAAGGATGTTCCGGATGAGTGGAAGTGCCCCGAGTGCGGCGTCAATAAAGACCAGTTTGAAGAAATATTACCCGCAGCGTAATCACAGAAATGAGGCAGACTTTTAGAAACCGGCCGGCACATAGGTATAAAGTGGCTACGCGCCTGATTTACTGCGCAGGCTAAAGGAAGCATAGATAGTGAAAAAGGAAAAGATATTATTTTTTGATACCAAACCATATGACCAATGTTTTTTTGACGGAGCCAATAAGAAACACGGTTACGATATAAAATATTTTAACGGACATCTGAATCATGATACTTCAGCATTCACAGAAGGGCATAATGTCGTTTGCGCTTTTGTCAATGACATAGTCGATCGTCAAGTTATTGAAACTGTTGTAAAAAATGGAATTAAACTTATTGCGTTAAGATCTGCCGGTTACAATAATGTTGATTTAAAGGCAGCCTACGGCAAAATCCATGTAGCGAGGGTTCCCGGGTACTCTCCCTATGCGGTTGCTGAACACGCGACCGCCTTGATGCTGAGCCTCAATAGGAAGACACACAGAGCTTATTATAGAACGAGGGACGGAAATTTCTCAATTAATGGGTTGATCGGCTTTGATCTTCACGGAAAAACAGCGGGCGTTATTGGGACAGGAAGAATCGGGCGTTGTTTCATAACGATTTTAAAAGGATTCGGAATGAAAATCCTTGCCTATGATGTTTATCCCGACAAGGAATACGCGCGCTCCGCAGAAATTACTTATGTTGACCTTCCCGGGCTCTATGCAAAATCTGATATCATTTCCTTGCATTGCCCTCTGAATAAGGACACCCATCATCTGATCGATAAAGAAAGTATAAATCAGATGAAAGAAGGCGTTATTTTAATAAATACAGGCCGCGGAGGGCTTGTAAAAACACAGGATCTTATTGATGGATTAAAAAGTGGCAAGATCGGCGCTGCCGGCCTGGATGTTTACGAAGAAGAGAGTGAATATTTTTTTGAAGATTTTTCAACGTCCATGATCAATGACGATATTCTAGCCCGTTTATTGACATTTCCAAACGTGCTTATTACATCACATCAGGGATTTTTCACAAAAGAAGCTTTAACGAATATTGCTGAAACCACATTGGCTAATATTAAAGAATATTTTGATGGCGGATTCCTGAAGAATGAGATTTGTTACAAATGCGATAAGGAATGCATAAAGAAGCAAAAGAAGATATGTTTTTGAATAAAAAGTGTTTAACCTGCTTAAATTTGTCTTATATGAGAATATCGGGTATAGATCCAAACAAACTCTACAAGGAGGTATAATGTTACAATCACCACAGCAACCGAATGTTTCGTTTGACGGCCTGGGCATCGCTCCCAAAATACTTGAAATATTGGACCGGATGCGGTTTACTCATCCTACGCCGATCCAACATAAGGCTATTCCTCTCGGGATAGAAGGGAAGGATGTTATCGGCGTAGCTCAGACCGGGACCGGTAAAACGCTCGCTTTTGCCATTCCTATCATTCAGCACCTTTCCCAAAGAAAAGGGCGCGCTTTAATTCTTGCGCCGACGAGGGAACTTGCCATACAGATCAACGAGGCATTTGGGAAGATAGCCCCGTCATTTGGCGTAAGGACGGTCGTTATCATAGGCGGGGCATCTATGAGTGTGCAACTCTCGGCACTCCGAAGGAACCCACGCGTTATAATAGCGACGCCGGGGCGCCTTGTCGATCACATAAGCCGGCGCACGATCCTTTTAGCGGACGTAAGTGTTTTAGTGCTTGATGAAGCTGACCGTATGCTTGACATGGGATTTATGCCGCAGATAGAACGTATTCTTAGAGTTATTCCGAAAAATAGACAGACAATGCTTTTTTCGGCGACAATTTCCCGGGAAGTTATGAAAATAGCATCTGCCTACATGAAACTTCCCGTTCATGTCGAAGTCGCGCCCTCCGGAACCGCGGCAAAAGGCATAATTCAGGAATTATTTATTGTTAGAAAGGAAGCAAAGAAAGAGCTTCTGCTAAAACTGCTGGAGCAGTATCGCGGGCCCGTGCTTGTCTTCTCGCGGACTAAGATCGGCGCTCGAAAGATTACCCGGCTTTTGAGAAGCGCAGGCCATAGGGCCGCTGAGATCCATTCGGACCGCTCGCTTAACCAGCGCAAAGAGGCGCTTGAGGGTTTTAAGACCGGCAGATATAGGATACTTACTGCTACTGATATAGCTGCCAGGGGCATAGATATTATCGGCATAGAGCTTGTTCTTAACTATGATATTCCGGAAGACACGGAGAATTACGTACATCGCATCGGACGCACAGGACGCGCCGGCCACGAAGGGCGGGCCATATCTTTCGCTACGCCCGAGCAAGGCGGCGATGTCCGAAATATCGAAAGGCTTATCAAGACCTCCTTGCCTATTATAGAACACCCGGGTTTTCCGCGAGAAAGATTTACCTATTATTCTTCGACCCGTCCGCAACGTCCCAGATTTCACACGATGAGAAGAGATAAACAGAGAAGGCGAGAGAAACACCGCCGCCAGTCCGGGCAGCATTATAATCGTCCGCATAAGCCATCTTAACATATCACCTAGTTACCTGCTGTCGGTAGGCAGGGGTTTGCCAGGTTGGCGGAATTCATCAGGAGGCTACTAATGAGTATACAAATAAAAAATAACGCATATTGGGTCGGTAAGGTAGATTGGGAATTAAGGAAATTCCATGGGGACGAATATTCCACACACCGGGGGACAACGTATAACTCTTATTTGATTAAGGAAGAAAAAGTAGCCCTTATTGATACGGTCTGGAGCCCTTTCTCAAAAGAATTTATATCTAATCTTGAGAAGGAAATTAAATTAAAAGACATCGATTACGTTATTGCCACTCATGCAGAAGTGGATCATAGCGGCGCTTTAGCCGAGTTAATGAACCATATCCCCGATAAGCCTATTTATTGCACGGCTAATGGAATTAAATCATTGAAAGGCCATTTTCACAAAGATTGGAATTTTCACCCGGTAAAGACAGGTGATAAACTAAGCCTGGGAAAGAAAGAGCTAATTTTTATTGAAGCCCCCATGCTTCATTGGCCCGATACCATGTTTTGTTATCTAACAGGCGACAATATACTATTTAGTAGCGATGCTTTTGGGCAACATTTAGCTACCGATCTTTTATTTAATGATCTTGTTGACTGGCATGAGCTATTTGAAGAATGTATTAAATATTATGCGAACATATTAACACCATTCAGTAATGCAGTAGATAAGAAGATAAAAGAATTTGTTTCACTAAATCTGCCCCTCGATATAATTTGTGCAAGCCATGGGGTAATCTGGCGGAATAACCCAAAACAGATCGTTGAGAAGTATCTTCAGTGGGCAAATAACTACAAAGAGAATCAAGTAGCAATTCTTTATGATACGATGTGGAACGGCACCAGGGTTATGGCTGAAAATATTGCCAAGGGAATAAAGGATAAAGATGGACCTCTAACTGTTAAGCTATTCAATGTCTCAAGCGCCGATAAGAATGATGTGGTGACAGAAGTTTTCAAATCTAAAGGCATAGTAGTAGGATCGCCGACAATCAACAGAGGTATCCTGTCTCGAGTTGCGGGAATCCTCGAGGAAATAAGAGGCTTGGGATTTAAAGGTAAAAAGGCCGCTTCTTTTGGCTGCTATGGATGGAGCGGCGAATCAGCAAAGATGATTAATGACCTATTGAAGAAGGCCGGCTTTAAGATTATGGATGAAGGGATAAAAGTTTTGTGGCGTCCGGATGGCGATGCTATTAATAAATGTATCAATTATGGTAAACAACTTGCAGATTATTTCAAAAGAATAGATGAATGAGTAATATGAAGAAGATTGCTGTGAGTTTATGCTTTTTTGTGACTATGACTGCTGCTCTTTTTGCGGTTGCAGGCCAGGGCCTCATATGGAATTTCGATGAATCCAATGTAGGTAGAGTCCCTCCCGGGTGGAAGGACGAAGCTACTAACCCAAGAGGAGAAAACGTAACCTGGGAAGTAATAACAGATTACAGAGAAGGAAGACAGACAAAAGTTTTAGGCATGACGAATGCGAACGGTGCTTCCGGAAGCACATATAATATTTGCTGGACAGACACGATCGCATTTAAAGACGGTGAGATAGAAGTAAGCTTTAAGGCAATGAGCGGTAAAGAAGACCAGGGGGGCGGCCCTATTTGGCGGGTTAGGGATGCGAATAATTACTATATCGCAAGATTCAATCCCCTTGAAGATAATTTCAGGCTATACTATGTGAAAGATGGAGCGCGAAGGCAACTCGATAGCAAAAACATTCGATTATCACCCGGCGCATGGCATACAATAAAAATAGTTCACAAGGATAGCAGAATCAAAGCCTATCTTAATGGAAAAAAACTTTTGGAATATAACGACAACACGTTTTTCGAAGCAGGCGGCGTAGGCGTCTGGACCAAGGCAGATGCTTCCACTTATTTTGATGATCTTAGAATAATATCAGAATAATACGACCGAAATAGAAAGGAACCCTAACCTGGTTAATCTAACCAGGTTAGAAATTAGTGTTAATGTTGAGAAGGAACTGTGGAAAATAAAATGAACACAAAACATAAGAAAATCGACACAATATTATCGGAAGAAAGAAAATTTTATCCTGCTGAAAAATTTCGGAAAAAAGCGCATATCTCTTCTATGAAAGAGTATCTAGATCTTTACAAGAAGAGTATTGATGATCCTATCAGTTTTTGGGAATCTGTTGCCGGCGAACTCTCATGGTTTAAAAAATGGGACGAGGTGCTTAATGAAACAGAGGCCCCTTTTTATAAATGGTTTATTAACGGAAAAACGAATATTTCGTATAATTGTCTTGACCGTCATTTAGGCAGTGCAACATGCAATAAGGCAGCGATTATCTGGGAGGGTGAGATGGGGGATCAACGCACGCTCACCTATTCTCAACTGTCCAGGGAAGTGAATCGTTTTGCTAACGCCTTAAAAA
>JAMXCY010000071.1 GCA_024543015.1 Candidatus Omnitrophota bacterium
TGTAACTACCGAGCGCTTAAAGTCTGTGTACAACAAGGCGCATCCGCGAGCTTAAATTGATTTATAGTCTTTTATATATCATTTTTATCATATGCTATTTACCTATTTTTTTAATTAGGGGAAAATATCACCGTGGATTTTTGATGCGCCTGGGAATTTTTCCTGAAAGCGCAATTGCTAAGATAAAAGGTAAAAAAGTTATTTGGTTGCATGCGGTAAGCGTGGGGGAGGCTCAGGCCGTAAGCACTCTGGTTGATCAGCTTAAGGCGAGCTATCCGAATTTTCGCTTAGTTATTTCTACTGTCACCAAAACCGGTAATAAGATTGCCCGGAAGCTAGCTCGGGCAGAGGATTTAATTATTTATTCTCCGCTGGACATAGGTTTTATTGTCAGAGCTGTAGTTCGTTTAATAAACCCCCAGGCTTTGATTGTTGCCGAAACCGAAATCTGGCCTAATCTGGTTGCTGGTCTAGCCAAAAGAAAGATTCCTGTTATCTTGGTAAACGGAAGGCTTTCGCAGGGTTCATTCAAGGGATACAAGATTATCCGTTGTTTTTTAAAAGGGGTCTTGCAGCGATTTAGCCTTTTTTGTATGCAAACAAAGGAGGATGCGCAAAAGATTATCTACCTGGGAGCGGATGAAGATAAAGTTAAGGTTACAGGAAATATGAAGTTTGATGTTCAGCTCTCAGCCCTGAGCTATCAACCTTCAGTCTTAGGACTGAATAAAGAAGAAAGGCTTTTTATTGCCGGAAGCACTCACCGTCCAGAGGAAAGGATAATCCTAGAAGTATATAAACAGTTGATTAAGAACTATCCTGATTTGAGATTGCTGATTGCGCCGCGGCATATAGAGAGAACGCAAGAGATAGAAAAATTAGTTGTTAAATTTGGTTTTAAGCCACAGAGAGTTAGCAAAATTGGTGAAACTACGAACTCAGTTCTAATCCTAGACACCATCGGTCAGCTAAAGAGCTTATATGCAGCTGCGGACATTGTTTTCATTGGCGGAAGCCTGGTTCGCCATGGCGGACAAAATCCTATCGAACCGGCGATCTTTTGTAAGCCTATACTTTTTGGCCCTTATATGTTTAATTTTTCCGATGTAGCCGGAGTTTTTCTTAAGCGAAAAGCGGCGATAATGGTAAGGGATGCCCAAGAGCTGGAAAATGTCTCTATGAAACTTTTAAGGGAGCCTCTACTAAGTGAGCGCATAGGCGCAAGAACAAGAGAAGTCATCCAGGAGAACAGAGGCGCTACTTTAAGAAATATGGAGTTGATCAGGGGATTATTGAAATAAGGGGGTAATCAATGAAGGTTAAAGATTGTCTGACTGAAAAGGTAGTTACGGTGAAGAGGTCGACTACTTTAAGCCAATTAATTAAGACCTTTCAAAAATATAACTTCCACACTCTTCCGGTAGTTGAGGAAGATAACCGTTTGGTGGGAGTAGTGAATTTTGAGGATATCTTAAAAGTGTTTCAACCTTACAGTGAAGATTTATCTAAAATGCTGGAGGCTGTTCCTTTTCTGGAGATGGAATCTAAGGAAGAGGATTTTATCGGGGCGGATATCTCCAGCGAAATGGGGGTTCTGGTAGTTGTGGACGATATTATGAATACGCATTTCGCAACCATTGATTCGGAAACAGATATCAACCAGGCCCGAGCGCAGATGAAATTACATAGCGTAGATCAACTTTCTGTTGTCAAAGAAGAGAAGCTAATTGGGATGATTAGCCTGTTCGATATTATCCTTGCCGTATTTCGAGAAAGAGGGATCATCCAATGACCATTTTAAGTTTGGGTTTTATCCTTTTAGGCGGTCTCTTAGCCGGCAAACTCATCCGGCAGCTGAAGATTCCTATGGTTACGGCTTACCTTATTCTCGGTATTATTATTGGCCCTGCGGCCTTAAACTTGGTTACAGCAGGAATTTTGAATTCTTCCGGACTTATTTCTAATATAGTTTTGGGCCTAATTGCTTTCAGCATCGGGCAAAACTTTGCCTTAGAGAGATTCCGCAAGATCGGCAGGCCCGTTATCTGGATGTCTATTTTTGCCGCAGCTCTGCCTTGGTTTTTAGTTACTGTGGTCCTGGTAACTTTAATGAAACAGCCGCTTCATATAGCTTTACTTTTTGGAGCCATCTCTTCGGCTACCGCCCCGGCGGCTACAATGATGGTAGTCCGGGAATATAAAGCCAAGGGTTCTTTTACCGACACGCTGCTGGGGATAGTAGCGATAGATGATGCCTGGTGTTTAATTATCTTTGCTCTTTCTTTTGCTGTTGCGCGTGCCTTAGCCGTCCATATGACCGCAAGCCTATTTATCTTTAAAGTCCTGTTCTATTCTTTCTTAGAAATTATTGGCGCTTGTATTCTGGGAGGAGCTTTAGCTTTGGCCTTGTCCTTTCTATCCCGTTTTATCAGCTCACCGGCTGACTTGTTGATTTATGTTTTGGGATTTATCTTTCTAAATACGGGCCTGGCGCTTTATTTTAACTTCTCTGTACTTCTGGCTAATATGTTTATGGGGGCTATCCTGGTTAATGCGCACAAATTGAGCTTTAAATTCTTTGAGGCTTTAAAAAGCATAGATTCTCCTTTATACCTTTTATTCTTTGTCTTGGCCGGCGCCAACCTGGAAATAGGCTTGCTTAAGACCCTGGGATTGTTAGGCCTTGCTTATATTATTCTTCGCTCTTTAGGAAAAATAGGCGGGGCATATTTAGGCGGGTTGATCGCCCAAGTTCCCGCAAGGATGAGAAATTATATGGGCTGGGCATTATTGCCGCAAGCCGGTGTGGCTTTGGGTGTAGCCTTAGTTGTCAAGACAGAATTTCCTCAAATAGGCAGTATGATTTTTACTACCATAGTAGCAACCACGGTGATTTACGAGATTATCGGCCCGATTTGCACCAGGATCAGCCTCAAGAAAGCCGGCGAAATTTGATTTGTTTAATCTTGAAAGTTTAATGTTTAATGTTGGTGTAACAGAAAAAGTCAAAGCATACTATATCGATTTAGTAAAGGGTAAAAGGAAGGGAGCGGTTGAGGCGCTTTTTTCCTTTTTTCTGCTTTTGATTTCATTTATCTACGGATTTTTTATTAAACTGATTTTACTTTCTTATCAAATTAAGCTTTTTAAATCCTATAAGCCGGATTGTCGAGTCGTTAGTGTAGGCAATATCACTTGGGGTGGCACGGGAAAAACTCCCTTAGTAGAAACGCTGGTGAAGTTCTTCAAGCAGGAGGGGAGAAACCCGGTAGTTTTAATCCGCGGATACGGTAAAGACGAAGCCCTGATGCTTAAAGATAAATTGAAAAACATTCCCGTGTTGGCGGGCAGCAATAGGATAAAAAATGTTAAGGTTGCCCAGAAGGCCTATGCCGCAGATGTAATTATTTTAGATGACGGCTTTCAGCACTGGCGCCTGGGACGTGATTTAGATATTGTTTTGATTGACTCAAACCTTCCCTTTGGCAACGGAAGGCTGATTCCACGCGGAATTTTAAGGGAGCCACTTTCTTCTTTATCCCGCGCGGATATATTTGTTTTAACCAAGGCCAATCTTGCCGGCGAAGAGATAGAGTCGATCAAGAGAGAATTGCGCAAATACAATTCCCTGGCCCCGATTTATGAAGCAATCCATGCGCCGTGTTTTTTGCGCAGCTTGATATCCGATAAGAAGTTCGAGCTTTCCATAATCAAAGATCGGCGTATTGCATTGGTCTCAGGGATTGCTGATTCTAAGTCTTTTGCCCAGATCATAAGTTCATTAGGTAGTGAAATCTGCCTGAACTTCAATTTTTCCGACCATTATCAATACAGAAGAGAAGATTTAGCACGCATAGAAAAGGCTTCTCTGGCAGAGCAAATCAAAACCATAGTTACAACCGAAAAAGATGCAGCGAAATTGAGACCGCTGTTAAACGCACAAAGATTAAAAGTGGAAGTATTGGTGCTCGGGATTGAGGTTAGGATAGTTAAGGATGAGGCAAAGTTTTTCAATTTTCTCAAAAATAGCCGCGATCCCGAGAAGCCTTACTCGGTTTTAATCTTAAGCGACGGCAAGGCCGGGCACCTCAATCAGTCTAAAGCAATAGCGGGGATAATTCAAAGAAGAAAAAGAGATCAAGGTTTTGGTGAGAATTCCCTTAAGATAAAGATAGTAGAGGTCAAGTTTAAAAATCGCATTTTGCAAAGCCTGCTTTCCTGTTGCGCTATTTTTAGTGGGCCAAATTGCCGCAGCTGCCTCAGCTGCCTTCGTTTTTGTTTGGAGAAGAGCTCATTTTCCGAATTAATACAATCGCCTGCCGATGTAATCATTTCAGCCGGCTCGTCTTTATCAGCGGTCAATCTCTTTCTCTCTTATAGAAATAAGGCGCGTGCGATAATCCTGATGAAGCCTTCCCTTTTAAATGTGAACAGGTTCGATCTGGTGATAGTTCCCGAGCACGACGGCATCGCAACAGGAGAAAATATTGTCACAACTACGATGGCCCCCAATCTTATTAACCAAAAGTATCTAGAGGACCAGGCCAATATTTTAAAAACGAGATACAAGATACAAGATACTAGATACAGTAGTAAAGGTCCCACTATTGGTGTGCTCATTGGAGGAGATGCAGCTAAATATAGATTGAGCGCAGAACTTATCAATAGGGTTGTTTCCCAGCTAAAAGAAGTAAGTCAGGATTTAAATTGCCAGCTCTTAGTGACCACATCTCGGCGTACCCCTAAAGAGGTGGAGGAGTTACTTAAGCAAAGGTTGGCCAACTTCCCCGGCTGCAAGTTATTAGTGATTGCTAACGAAACTAATATTCCGGAAACTGTAGGCGGGATATTGGGTTTAAGCGATGTAATTGTTGTTTCGGGTGAAAGTATTTCCATGGTTTCGGAAGCAATCAGCGCTAGGAAATACGTCCTGGCCTTTATTCCGGAAAAAAAGCCGGGCAGAGTAACTAAACAGGAACGGTTTTTGGAAAAATTAGAAACGGAAGAATTACTCAAAGTAATTCGGCCGGAGAATCTGGCTGCGCAAATAAAGGAACTCTGGAAAGAGAAGCCTTCAATACGCCAACTCCAAGATAATAAATTAATTTATCAGGCTATAAGCACAATAGTATGAAAATATTACAAATTTTACCTGAATTAAATATTGGCGGCGTGGAACGGGGGACCGTGGACTTAGCCCGCGAACTTATCCACCGGGGTCACCAGGCCATAGTTATATCTAACGGCGGCAGCTTAGTCAAAGAGTTAGAGGCCTTAGACGTAAAACATATCCAGCTGTCCGTGCATAAGAAATCTTTGTTTTCTATCCTGGTTAATATTCCCAGAGTAGCTAAAGTTTTAGAACAGGAGCAGGTTGATCTAGTTCATGCCCGCTCCCGGGTGCCGGCACTGATTGCCTTTTTTGCTTGCCGGCGTACAGGAGTTACTTTTGTGACTACATGTCATGGTTATTATAGTCAGAATTTTTTCAGCCGCATCATGGGTTGGGGCAAACTGATTATTGTTGCCAGCCGTGTTATTGCACAACATATGATTGAAGATTTTGGCGTGCCCCGGGAACGCATTAGACTCATTCCCCGCGGTGTAGATTTAGAGGAGTTTAAATTTAACCAGAAGCCAGAGGTCAGAAGAGAGAAGACAAATATCTTTACCATCGGAGTTATTGGTCGGCTTACACCGATTAAAGGACATAAGTACTTTCTGCAGGCTTTAGCCAGGGTTAATCGTGTCTTACCTAATGTGCGGGCTTTGATCGTGGGAGACATCTCGCCAGGAAAAGAAAAATATAAAGAAGAGTTGCAAATGTTAACCAGGCGCCTGAGCCTGGATAGGTATGTCGAATTTATCGGCCGCACGAACAATATTCCACAGATTCTTTCCCGGCTTGACGCCTTAGTTTTGCCCACAGTAACTCAAGAGGCCTTTGGCCGGGTGCTGATTGAAGCAGGGGCAAGCGGTGTGCCGGTAATAG
>JAMXCY010000072.1 GCA_024543015.1 Candidatus Omnitrophota bacterium
GAGGCACTGCGCTGCGGTTACGGAGGTCCTTAAAGTATTATTGAAGAAAAAGGACCTTTATTTAGGTAAGTACGAAGGCTGGTATTGTACTCCCTGTGAGACTTTCTGGACCGACGGACAACTGCAAAATAGCTCTTGTCCGGATTGTCAGAGGTCTTTGGAAAAAATTTCGGAAGAGAACTATTTCTTTAAAATTTCCAAATACCAGGCCTGGTTGATTAAATATATTAAAGCCCATCCGAAGTTCATTCTACCTGCTTCGCGTCAGAAAGAAATCTTAAACTTCCTGGAAAGTCCTTTATCTGATTTATGTATTTCCCGGCCTAAACAGAGACTGACCTGGGGAATACCGCTTCCTTTTAGCCAGGACCACGTTACCTATGTCTGGTTTGACGCTTTGTTGAACTATATCAGCGCCCCGGGGTTTTCTAGTGATAACAAAAGGTTCAAAAAACTTTGGCCTGCTGATCTGCATATGATCGGTAAAGATATCTTAAGACATCACGCTATATATTGGCCGATTATATTACATGCCTTGGGTCTTACCCCACCCGTCACTATCTTTGCTCACGGATGGTGGATGATGAAAGATGTAAAGATGTCTAAATCTAAGGGCAATATTGTAGACCCGGAAGTTGTAATCTTAAAATTTGGGCAGGATGTCTTTCGTTACTTCTTGCTCAGAGAAGTCCCTTTTGGGTTAGACGGCACATATAGCGAAAAGGCTTTAGTAGGGCGGCTAAATAGCGATTTGGCCAATGACCTGGGAAACCTTTTACACCGTTCACTGACCATGATAGAGAAGTATTTTCAAGGAGTGGTTCCTGAGTGTAAACACGTAGAGGCCTTGGATAAGCGTTTGATTTCTCAAGTCCGGAATTTACCAAAAAAATATTTTCAGGCTATGGACCGCATCGAATTCGGGACGGCCTTAGATTTAATCTGGAGCTTAATTAACGCCGCCAACAAATATATTGAGCAGACTAAGCCGTGGGAGCTGTTTAAACAAAATAGGACCGAGTGCCTTGCCGCATTAACATATAACTTAGCTTCTGTTTTAAGAACAGTAGCGATTTTGACTTATCCGTTTATCCCCACAACTTCTTTAAAAATGTTAGAACAACTTGGTCTAAAAATAGATTTAACCCAGGCAAATTTCCAAGATTTACTTCTTGATCCAGCTTTTCCTTCTGGCACCAAAATCAAAAAAGGAAAACCCCTATTTCCGCGGATACTATAGATGCTTAAAATTTTGAATATTCCCAGGCTAAGAAAGGCCATTAACAGAGAAAGAATATATACCTTAATGCTGGCATTTATTATTCTGGTCAATGCCTGGATTATTTTTGCCCAGAATATCCCGGCAATGAAGGAAACTTTCCTCGCAAAGAGAGTATTCAAGCTTCAGCTGTCCGAGGGGCTTAAGGAAGAACTTCAGGATGAAGCATTGCCGGATGAAAAAACATTATGGACTAAGGTTCTAAAAGAAAGGGGCAACTTGCTATTTTTTCTTAATCTGGCAGGTTTTTTAGCTGTTCTTGTTTTTTCATTGGGTCTTTTCTTAGATATCCGTATCTTGCTCGCAAAACTTAAGAACAGAGAAATCATTCAGGTCAAGGGGCGGCACGCACAAGTTAAATGGAATATCGGCGATATCTTCAAACTGGCAATAATATTTGTTTTCATCGGATATATTATTCATATTATTGAGGTTAGCTTTTTTTCTTCAAGCTTGTCAGAAGAAAAAAATAACCTTAGCTTTATTTCCTTGCTCAACACCGGGATTATGGACCTGGCGCTTTTGGGTTTTATTGTTTATTTTGTAAAAGTAAAATACAGCCAAAATTTAGCAGCAATAGGTCTCAAAATTAAAGGCGCGACCAAAACTATTTTCTTAGCGGTGTTAAGCTATATTGCTTTCTTACCAATTTTAATTTTTATTTTATTACTGTTAGTATTACTGGCCGCAGTGTTTGATTATCAGCCCCCCCAGCAAACACTGTTTAAAGTATTCCTGCGGGAAGAAAGAACAGGATTTCTAATTTATGCGACAATGATGATAGTTATTTTAGGACCTATTGTAGAGGAAGTATTTTTTCGTGGTTTTGCTTACACTGCCATCAGGAAAAAATGGGGCATCTTAAGGGCTAGGGCCATAACAGCGGTTGTCTTTGCCGGGTTGCACGGAACCTTGATTGGTTTCTTGCCGATTACAGCATTAGGGTTTTTATTGGCCTATATGTATGAGAAAACCGGTTCGCTTATTTCGTCAATTACGATTCATATTTTACACAATGGGTTAATGTTGTCTTTTTTGTTTTTGGTAAGATACCTCATACAATTGGCTTAGTGAAAATTGAAAACGATAGAGTGGTGGAGAAATAAAGTCAGAATTATTGACCAGAGCAAGCTTCCGGGAAAGCTAAATTATCTTAATTTAGCAGATATCAGGCAACTCTGGTGGGCAATCAGGGGCTTGAAAGTACGCGGTGCTCCGGCGATAGGGATTGCCGCGGCCTTTGGCGTAGTTTTAGGGATGCGCAATTCCCACGCAAAGACTCATCGCCAATTTAATAAAGAACTAAAACAGGTAATTCGCTATCTTAAGAAAGCAAGACCCACGGCTGTAAATTTGTTTTGGGCGCTAGAGAGAATCCAACAGAAGGTCCTTGCGCATTGCGGCCAAGGTATCCCTTTCTTAAAGAAGCTAATCCTTAAAGAGGCGCTAAAGATTATGCAGGAGGATATGGATGCTTGCCGCCAGATGGCCCGCTTTGGCAGTAAACTAATTAAAA
Organism: Candidatus Omnitrophota bacterium; assembly: GCA_024543015.1. Taxonomy (GTDB): domain Bacteria; phylum Omnitrophota; class Gorgyraeia; order JAFGHF01; family JAFGHF01; genus JAMXCY01. Next base: position 2,796 of record JAMXCY010000072.1, read on the forward strand.
ATGGCGATTCTCTTCTGACCCATTGTAACGCCGGCGCCCTGGCTACGGCTGATTATGGTACGGCCCTTGGAGTAATGTATAAGGCAAAAAGAGCAGGAAAGAGATTCAAGGTTTATGCCGATGAGACTCGCCCAGTTTTGCAAGGCGCGAGATTAACTGCCTGGGAGCTGATCAGACATAAAATTGACGTTACCCTGATCTGCGATAATATGGCTGCGCAACTGATGAAGGAAGGAAAGATTAGTAAGATTTTTGTGGGCGCTGACCGCATTGCGGCTAACGGGGACGCGGCCAACAAAATTGGCACTTATAATCTGGCAGTTTTAGCTAACTTTCACCGCATCCCGTTTTATGTAGTTGCCCCGGTATCAACCTTTGATTTTTCTCTTAAATCAGGTAAAGATATTCCGATTGAACAAAGAGATCCCCGGGAAGTAAAAGAGATCTTTGGTCAGCAGATTGCCCCCAAGAATGTTAAAGTATATAATCCGGCTTTTGATGTTACACCACAGCATTTAATTTCCGCGATTGTTACCGAACGGGGAATTTTAGGCAAACCATACAAAAATAGTTTGAAACGTTTGAAATGATGAATTTGGATAAAATCGGAGAATTCGGGTTGATTGAGCGTATCTTAAAGAAAATCAAGACGGATAGGTCGGTAATCTGCGGTATAGGCGATGACACTGCAGTAATTTCTTATACCAAAGATAAATATTTGCTTTTTACCACAGATATGCTGATTGAAGACATCCACTTTACTCGCAAAGAAGCGACTTTTCCGCAAATTGGCCGCAAGGCCCTGGCCGTGAATATCAGCGACATTGCGGCGATGGGCGGAATTCCTAAATACGCGGTGGTCTCAGTCGGAATTCCTAGAGACCTCTGTGTGCGCTCAGCGGATGATCTGATGCGCGGGATCAATACCCTGGCAAAAGAATATATGGTAAACATTGTCGGAGGAGATACAGTGCGCTCGGATAAAATCATTTTATCTGTCTCGCTGATAGGAGAGGTAAAAAAGTCGGATTTAACTTTACGCTCAGGAGCAAAAACGGGCGATTTAATCTTTGTTAGTGGAACTTTAGGCGGCTCAAGGAAATTAAAGCAATTTAATTTCATTCCCCGCGTAAAAGAGGCGCAGGAGATTATTAAGAAGTTTAGACCAACAGCGATGATTGACCTTTCCGATGGACTTGCTGCTGATTTACAAAGAATTGCTCAAGCAAGTAAAGCGGGCGCAGTTTTGTTTAAGGAGCTAATCCCTCTTTCTCGCGGCGCCACAGTGCAAAGCGCGTTTTATGAAGGAGAAGACTTTGAACTTTTGTTTACCGTGCCTTTAGAGGCGGTGTGTAAGTTCTACAAGAAAGACAAATTTCCAATTACCTGTATCGGCAAGATCGTAGAGAAAAAAAAGGGCCTGGCGCTTATTAATAAACAGGCAAAAAGTACACCTTTAAGACAGAAGGGCTTTAAACATTTTTAAAAAAAGCGCCTGACCCCTTTTTGTTTTTTTGTTATATGAAAATCGTAACGAATTCGGCAGAGGAAACAGTTAAATTAGGCCAGCAGCTAGGCCGGCATTTAAAAGCAGGGGACGTGCTTGGCCTGATTGGCGAGTTGGGTTCAGGAAAGACCACCCTGGTTAAAGGTATAGCTTCTGGTTTGGGGATTAAGAAAAAGGAAGATGTATCCAGTCCCTCATTTGTATTAATCAGGGAATATTCCGGAAAAATCCCGCTTTATCATTTTGATTTATACCGCCTGGATAAAATAAAGGATATCGCATATTTAGGCGTGGAAGAATATTTGTTTGATCAAGGAGTCTGCGTTATCGAATGGGCGGAGAAGATGCAGATGCTTCTGCCAGATTATCTGCAAGTCGATTTAGCAGTTAAGGGTGAAAATAAGAGAGAAATCAAGTTCTCCGCTCATGCCCAACGCTATGAAACCTTACTTAAGAAATTATGAAGATTCTTTGTTTGGATACCTCAAGTAAATTTTTAAGTCTGGCAGTTGCTGAAGATAAAAAGATTTTAGCCCGCATGCATAGGTGCCTGGACAGAAAGCACTCCACACGACTGGTTTCCTATATAGATAAGATATTGAACAGGGCAAAGGTACCTTTGAAAAAGCTGGATGGATTTTGCGTAAGCAAAGGACCGGGTTCTTTTACCGGCCTGCGTATCGGGATAACTACTATCAAAGGCTTAGCTTTTACTTTAGGTAAACCCGTGGTAGCAATTCCCAGCCTGGATATCCTGGCCCAAAATACAAAGAAGATTAAGGCGAAAAAAAATAAAGGTGAACTTTCCTGGGTTTGTCCGATTGTGGATGCTAAGCAAAATAAGGTTTATACCTGTTTGTACCAGAGGCAAAACGGTAAACTGAAACGCAAATCTGCTTATTCTCTTTTGTCGCTAGAGGATTTGCTGAAGCAACTAAAAGGAGAGATTATTTTTCTGGGCGATGCTACCCCGCTTTATCGGGAGAAAATCCGCAATACTAAGAAGATAAAAGCTATCTTTGCCGAAGAAAAATTCTGGTATCCTCGCGCTGCGCAGGCAATTACTCTGGCGCTGGAGCGCTTTGGCAAAGGCAGAGTAGAGGATGTAAACAGGCTGGCGCCGCTTTATTTATATCCGAAAGAATGCCAGATTAAGAAGGTAAAACGATGACTTCCAGGCCGACGTGGGTGGAAATAGATTTATCCGCGATTAGATATAATGTAGGGCAGATAAAAAAGGCTGTATCCTCTAGGCAGAAGCGCCCTGTGAAAATTATGGTGGTGGTCAAGGCCAATGCCTATGGCCACGGCTTAATTGAAGTAGCTCGGACTTTGGAGGGGCTGGATGTTCATTATCTGGGTGTGGCTACTTTAGATGAAGTTGTTCTCCTGCGCAAAGCAGGGATAAAGTTGCCGGTGTTGGTGTTAGGGACGATTTTGCCTGAAGAAATAAACTATGCTTTAGGCTATGACATTTCATTAACTGTTTGCAATAAGCAGCTAGCACGCATCTTAAATAAAAAGGCCAAAGCCGCCGGTAAAATCGTGCCCGTACATATTGAGATAGACACGGGAATGGGCAGAATCGGGATCTGGCACGAACAGGCAGAGGA
>JAMXCY010000073.1 GCA_024543015.1 Candidatus Omnitrophota bacterium
TCTTGGGTGACGGCTTTTTCCTATGTCAATGAACCGGGGCTGTCTTTCCCGCGGCGCTATTTAAATTTGCGTTCTACCTATTCTACTGCATTTGAGATTTTTGCCAAAAAGATTACTCCTTTTCTGGGGGTGGGCTTTACCAGAAGCAGAAATCCTCTCTCGGGCTCCTCCGATTACAATACCAGAAAAGTGCTGGGAGGATTTAGAGCCCCCTTAACAGAGAATCTTTCTTACCGCTTAAGTTACGAATATAACTGGCTGGAAGAGAAACTTAGCGGAGAAAGAGGCCACCCCGCGCTTCTGGAAACAGGCATAGATTACCGCTGGAATATTGTCCCTGAGCTTAATGTAGATCTGGGTGCTTTCTACCGTGATGAAGAAAATACCGGATTAACCCATGGTTTTCTTTCAGGAGAAGATAGCGTTGAAGGTTTTTTGCGGATTAATTTTACTCCTGCCGAGGATATAGAACTTTTTGCCGAAGGAAGGGTGAGAAAAGTCTGGGGAGACCCCACGAGTATTGCAGATTATCTTGAGGGAGACTTTATGATGGGTTCGCGTTTTAGCTGGGATACGTTTTTTACTTGGAATCCCAGAGGGAAAATTAGCGGGATGGTCTTTAAAGACTTAAACGCTAACGGGAAAAGGGAAGAAGATGAAGCATTCCTGGAAGCAGTAAAAGTCAATGTAGGTAAAAAAGTTTTAACTACTGACCGGAATGGCTATTTTTCCACTGCCGTAAGAGGCAAAAAGGTCCGGGTTGTGCTTGATGAGCAAACTCTTCCCCAGGGTTATATCTTAACTACTCCAGCGACTTTGGAGATAGAGATTACTCCTGCGGAAACCTTTCTTAATTTTGGGGCATCGGCATTTTCTAGTATTTATGGGACGGTATTTTATGATGCCAACTCCAATGGCCGAGTTGACCCCCAGGATAGAGTCTTAACTAATGCAATATTATACCTGGCAGAAGAGTTCACTGTGACTAACTTAGAAGGTACTTATTATTTCAGAAATCTTGAGGCCGGGCATTATCTGTTAAGACTGGACCTAGATAGCCTGCCGCCAGAATTTATCCCTAATGTGCCTTTAAAAAAAGAAATAGACCTTTCCGAAGGGATAAATTATAATTATTCTTTTCCTCTGCGCAAGAAATAGATGGCAATTTACGGGCGGGTTATTTAAGCAGGATGGTCCTTAAAACGACTTTGCTCTTTCCTGTTCGTATTTCTTCTTCCTGAGAAATGATGTTCGGATTGACAATTTTGTCATCGGCAAAGGTTCGGGTTGGCGCGGGTACGTTTACCCCCACTATAGCCGGAATGGTAATCGATACTCTGATCACCCGAGAATTCTTTGCCTCTGCCTGTGTTGCAAAAATCACTATCAATAATGAACTTATGATTAATAAAATTGCTCCAGTCTTCATTTTAATCCTCCTGACTAACAAAAAACCCATTCGAAAGAATGGGTTTGTAGATTGACGGAGCCACAATTAAAGGCTACGGCAGCTCGACTTCCGTATCCCCTTACTCTACAGGGACTTAGGTTCGAAGCTTTGCGCCCTACTCTTTCGAAGTAGTTTACCTTTTATTCTATTGTCTATTGTAAGTATACCATAATATTGCCGAGAAAGCAAGGCGTTTTCCTCTGGAAACTGTACTCTTAAGCCGAGGTAGGTTTTGCAAAAATGGGTTGACAAGGCCTTAAACTTATGTTATACTTTGGGTTCCAAATAAGGCTCAAAAATGAATAAGACATTTATACCTAACTCTAAGAAAATCAAAAGAAAGTGGTATTTGATTGATGCTAAAGGCAAGATCTTAGGCCGAATTGCCACTTGTGCAGCCAGGATTTTGCGCGGTAAGCATAAGCCTGTGTTTACCCCCCATATAGATTGCGGGGATTATGTGGTAATTATCAATGCTCAAGATGTAAAGGTTACCGGAAGAAAGATGGAGCAAAAGATGTATAAGCGTTATTCCGGTTATCCCGGTGGATTAAAAGAAAGGTCGCTAGAGGAGCTCCTGAAGACTAGACCCGAGGATGTGCTCAAACACGCAATTAAAGGGATGATCCCTAAAGGGCCTTTAGGTAGGGATACTTTTAAAAAGTTAAAAGTCTATGCTGGCTCAGAGCATATTCATCAGGCCCAAACCCTTAAAACTCTGGAGTGTTAATTAATGGTGAAGAACAAGTTTCAGGCAACAGGGAGAAGGAAAAGAGCCGTGGCTAGGATTATCCTCTCAGAAGGAGAAGGTAAACTCACAGTTAACGGAAGAACGATAGAGGACTACTTTCCCACGCCAATGCTTCGTGTTCGTGTCTTACAAGCATTTGCAGTTACCGAATCTTTAAAGAAATTCAACGTCCATGCCAACGTCAGAGGCGGAGGTATAGCCGGCCAAGCCGAAGCTGTGCGTCACGGCATCGCCAGGGCTTTAATTAAGGATAATGATACCCTGCGGGTGGCTTTAAAAAGTGCAGGATTTTTACGTCGCGACCCACGAATGAAAGAACGCAAGAAATACGGACAAAAAGGGGCGCGGCGGCGTTTCCAGTGGACTAAACGATGATGGAGGAGCAATCTTAGTTTAAAAGTTTAAAAGTTTAAAGGTTTAAAAGTTGCAAGCCTGCTCATCGACGAAAATCGCTTGACGGAGTAGGCTTTTTTATTGTAAAATAAGCGAGGCCATAGCTTATGGAACGAAGTGAACATAAGTTATATGGCCGAGCTTATCCTTGACATCGAAGATGTCAAGGATCTAACAGGATGGTTTCAAGAAGATGCTAAAAGTAGCGGTAGTCGGGGCAACAGGATATGCCGGAGAAGAGTTACTGAAAATTTTAGTTAGACATCCGCAAGTTGAGGTTCTTTCAGTTTCGGCAAAAATAGACAAGCCCCAGAAAATAAATGAGATTTTTCCGCAGCTCGAAGGAAAGATAGATTTAATCTGCGCTGAGCCTGACTTTGCTCAGATTGCTTCAAAATGCGATTTGGCCTTTTTAGCCCTTCCGCATCGCGTATCTATGGAAGTGGCTCCCATTTTTCTTTCAGCTGGAAAGAAGGTCATTGACTTAAGCGCCGATTACAGGCTAAAAGATATATCTGCCTATGAGAAATGGTACGGCCTAAAGCATAAAGATCCGGAAAATGTTGCTCAAGCAGTTTACGGTCTGCCCGAACTTTATAAGGAAAAGATTGGGCAAGCTAAATTAATCGCCAACCCCGGCTGTTATCCTACAGGAATAATTTTGGGTTGCCTTCCTCTTCTAGCAAAGAATGTTGTTAAAACTGGCAACATTATTGCGGATGCTAAAACCGGCTTAAGCGGTGCCGGAAGGGAAAAAGAGGCGCAGCTTATCCCTGAGATAGAGGATAATTTTTGTGCCTATAAGATTGATGCGCATCAGCATAGCCCGGAAATAAATCAGGAATTATCTAATTTTACCGGGCAAAGCATAGAAGTTATTTTTACGCCCCACCTTATTCCTATAAAAAGGGGCATCTTAAGCGCAATCTATCTGCAGCTGAATATGGAAATTCTTGAGGAAGATGCATTAAATTTATATCGCGATTTTTACAAGGATAAGCCATTTGTGGAAGTCCTGCCGCAGGGAAAATTTCCCTGCCTTAGAGATGTGCAAAAAACGAATTTCTGCCAGATTGGCTTAAAGGTAAATACGGTGAAAAAAATAGTTATTGTTATTTCTGCCATTGATAATTTAGTCAAGGGCGCTTCCGGTCAGGCAGTGCAAAATATGAATATTATGTATGGTTTTAAAGAAGTAGAGGGATTAAAATGAGAGTTATCAGTGGAGGAATAACAGCGCCGAAAGGGTTTGAGGCTTCAGGGATTCATTGCGGCATAAAATACAAAAATAAAGATTTAGCCTTGATCCATTCTTCGATACCCTCTCTGGCTTGCGGCGTATTTACGCAAAATAAGGTCAAGGCTGCGCCATTAAAAGTCACCCAAAGGCATCTTCAAGAGGCCAAGGCCCAGGCCGTGATTATTAATAGCGGAAACGCCAATTGCTGTACGGGAAGAGGAGGTATTGGTGATGCTGAAAAAATGTGCAAAGCAGTGGCCAAAAGTTTAAGCTTAAAGACAAAGGATGTTTTAGTGGCTTCAACGGGAATTATCGGTCAAAGGTTGCCTTTAAAGAAGATCAGAAATAAAATCCCTTTTTTAGTCGGTAGTTTGAGCAAACAAAGGGGCCTTCAGGCCGCTCAGGCAATTATGACTACGGATACTTTGCCTAAACAGATATCTGTAGAGTTAAATTTAGGCCAAACCGTGGTCAGAATTGGGGGGATGGCTAAAGGCGCGGGGATGATTTCTCCGCACCTGGCTACGATGCTGGCCTTTATTACTACCGATGCGCTAATAGAGAAGGTCAGGTTTAAGAAAGCGCTAAAGGCGGCGGTAGAAAATTCTTTTAACTTGATTACCGTGGAAGGGGATACCAGCACCAACGATATGGTCTTAGCCTTAGCTAACGGTTTAGCCGCAAATAAAAGATTTACCACTCAGGAATTTGGGGTCTTTCAGGAAGCGCTTAATTTTGTCTGTATTTCTTTAGCCAAGGCGATTATTCAGGATGCAGAAGGTGCGACCAAATTTATAGAGGTTAGAGTAGAAGGGGCAAAAAGTATGGTTCAGGCAAAACTGGTGGCTTTCAAGGTAGCGAACTCGCCTCTGGTCAAGACTGCCATTTTTGGCGAAAATCCCAACTGGGGCAGGATTGCTGCTGCCGTAGGCTGTGCCGATAAAGCCGTGAGAGAGGATAGGTTGAGTATTGATTTAGGCCAAGTGAAAGTGTTACAAAAAGGCGCAGGCTTAAAAGTAGATCAGAAAAAGCTAAAAAGAATATTTAAGGAAAAGGAGATTCAAATAAAGATTGACTTGGGGTTGAGTAAGTTTGCGGCCAAAGTATTTACCTGTGACCTTTCAAATGAATATATTAAGATTAATGCGGAGTATTAAATGAAACGAGCGATTGAAAAGGCGGATATCCTCATAGAGGCCCTGCCTTATATTAAGAAGTTTCAACATAAGGTAATGGTGATCAAGTGCGGCGGTAGGCAGTTAATGCGAAAGGATACGATCAACAATATCTTGCGCGATATCGTATTTATGAATTGCGTGGGTTTAAACCCGGTGCTGGTGCATGGCGGCGGGCCCATTATTACGGAGAAGATGCGTAAGCTTGGCCAAAAAATTAAATTTCATCACGGTCACAGGGTAACTGATCAAGAGACCTTAAAGATAGTTGCCGGTGAATTGGACAGGCTTAATCAGGAGATGGTAAAAAAGATTACTCAATTTGGAGCCAAGGCAAAAGGGTTAAGCGGCAACGCGGGTAAAGTGATTAAAGCGAAAAGGCTTGAGAGCAAGCAGGAACTTGGCTTTGTGGGCAAAGTAGATTCTATTCAGGGCGAGTCCTTGAAGAGACTGTTAAGCAAAAACTTTGTTCCGGTTATTTCCCCTTTAGGCATAGGAAAACAGGGACAGCTTTATAATATTAATGCGGATATGGTTGCTGCAGAGATTGCCGCGAAATTAAAAGCCTGGAAATTGGTCTTATTAACCGATGTAGGGGGAATTATGTATGATCAGGGCGATGAAAATTCTTTAATCTCAAACTTAAAAGTGCCTGAGATTGCCGGATTAATTAAAAGAGGAGTTATCCAGAGCGGAATGATTCCTAAGGTAAATGCCTGTATTGTGGCCTTAAAAAAAGGCGTGAAGAAGACGCACATTATTGATGGCAGCATTCTTCGTTCTTTGCTTTTAGAGATATTTACGGATAAGGGGATTGGAACGCAAATTATTAAATGAGGCCACA
>JAMXCY010000074.1 GCA_024543015.1 Candidatus Omnitrophota bacterium
ATGTAACCAAGATGAGCAAGGCGAATAAGTCTTCCTTTAAGTTTCCCTTGCCCGTTAGCAATACTCAACCCATATTTATCGCGCATTAATTTTACCAGTTTTGTACTATCAATCCCCTCGGGTACATATGCTGCTGTAAGCACATTACAAAACGTGCTGGAAAACAACTTAAATCCTAAAGCCGAAAGGGCCCGTCGGGTAGCCTGAGCCATTGTCTGATGCCTTTTAAAAATATTTTCCAACCTCTCTTCTTTAATCAATCTCAAGGACTGCCTTAAAGCGACAATCAGAGAAATCGCAGGGGTAAAAAGAGTATCATTTTTGTCCAGCGATTTCTTGGCCAGGCGCAAGTCAAAATAATATTTGGGCAATTTTGAACTCTGGACTAACTTCCAGGCCTTGGGGCTGGTGCTGCAAAAGGCCAATCCCGGAGGAATCATCATCCCTTTTTGCGATCCCACTACCACGCAATCCACAAACCAGGCATCGGTTTGTAGCTCTTCGGCACCCAAACCGCTCACAGCATCAACTACTAACACGGCATTGGTCTCCTTTACTACTTGGCCAATGGCCTTGATATCATGGACTACGCCTGTTGAGGTTTCACAAAGAGTAGTAAATACGACTTTGACATCTTTATGTTCTCTAAGCAGCCGCTTAATTTCTTCTGGCTGGACCGCTTTTCCCCATTCCACATTTAAAGATATCGCCTCTACATTATAAGCCTGACAAAGCTCGGCCCAACGCTCGCCAAATTTACCGGAGCAAACCGCTATTGCTTTATCTCCGGGAGAAAGCAGATTTACTACCGCCGCCTCCATTGCTCCGGTACCGGAAGAAGCAAAAGTAAATATATCGTTTTTGCTCTGAAACAGATACTTAAGCCCTTCATTGACTTCGGCAAATATTTCTTGAAATTCGGGCGTGCGATGATGAATAATTGGCTCCGCTTGAGCCTTACGCACTTGGGGAGGCAGGGGTGTTGGCCCCGGAGTAAGTAAATACTTCTTCTTCATTAGAGAACCCCGTTTACTTCTTTTTCTTTTTTACTTTGCTAGTTTCGATTACCTCATCAACAAGACCATAATCTTTGGCTTCTTGAGCAGACATAAAGAAATCACGGTCACAATCTTTCTTGATTTTATCTACCGATTGACCGGTATGTTTAACTAAGATCTCGTAAATCTTATCCCGCAAAGTCAAAATCTCTTTCGCCTGAATACTGATATCTGCAGCCACCCCCTGCACTCCGCCCCAGGGTTGGTGAATCATTACCCGTGCATGCGGAAGGACATATCTTTTACCTTTAGCCCCGGCAGATAAAAGCACAGCACCCATACTGGTGGCCTGACCTACACAGTAAGTACAAACATCCGGTTTAACGAACTGCATAGTGTCGTAAATAGCTAATCCGGATGTAACCATTCCTCCGGGAGAGTTTATATAAACATTGATATCTCTGTCCGAATCGTCCATCTGCAAAAAGAGCATCTGGGCAACAACCAAATTGGCGATAGTGTCATTGACAACGCTGCCAATAAAGATAATGCGGTCTTTGAGCAAGCGAGAGTAAATATCGTATGCTCTTTCTCCCCGGGATGTCTGCTCTACTACCATCGGCACTAAGATCTGAGCGTAATTTTCCATAATGTCCCCCTTTTGTTTATTTTTCCTCTTCTATTTTTGCTTCCTGTAACAAAAATTCGATTATTTTTTTCTCTCTTAATTCGGCTTTTAATCCGGGAATAAGATTTTGCTTGTCCAGGTATTGTCTTACTTCATCTTCGGGCCGGCCGGTATGCTGGGAGATCTCGGCAATTCTTTGGGCCAGGCCTTTTTCGTCTGCCTGGATATCTTCTAATTGTCCGACCTCCTCCAGAATAAAAGATAACCTTATCCTCTGAACTGCCTCCTTTCTTGCTTCGGCTTCTAACTCTTTTTGTTTGGTTTCAATGTCTTCCTTCTTTTCTCCGCGCAACATACGATTCATTTTTAACTGCTTCAATGACTCTTGCATCTGAGCCTTAATCAGCGATTCAGGCGTATCCAGAGAAGCTCTTTGCAAGAGCTGATCTAACAGCTGCTGTTTTATTTCTCTTTGTATTTCCATTTCAGTATGGGCGCGTAAATCTTTATCGATCGCATCTTTTAACTCTTGCACCGTGGCAAAACCAAGATCTTGAGCAAAGGCATCATTCAATTCAGGTAAAGCTTTTTCTTGTCTATCAACATTTTTTGCATCTTTCGCTTTCGATTGGCGCAGTCTCTCCAGCGCCTGCTCTACCTGCTCTGCCTCTACTTTAACTTTTCTTTTCTTGAGCCTCAACCCCTTATAGCTCTTTAACTTTACCTCCGGCCTGACATCCACTCTGGCGCTAAAATAAAACGCATGATCTTTAAATTGTACGTTTTCTATTTCAGGGGGCGCAACAGGAGTTAATCTTTCTTCATTAACTGCCTTCAAATAGTATTGGGGGATGGCTCTTCTAATGACTTCCTCTTTAGCCTTTTCGCTGTAGTGTAGCTCCAGCAAATCTCGCGGTGCTTTACCTCGCCGAAAACCGGGCAGATTAGCCGAGCGGCCTATATCTTTATAAACCTGCTCGAACTTTTCTATTAGTTCCGTGGATGAAACTTCGATGTTTAAGGTTCGGCTGCAACCGCTTATATTTTTGATTTTTGACTTCATAGTATTTTACATTCTAAACTTATCACCCAGGTAAATCTCCCTGGCCTTAGCATCGGTAATCAATTCTTGCGCTGTACCCGAAATCAAAATTTTACCTTCAGCCATAATATAGGCGCGGTCGGTTATGGAGAGGGTTTCGCGTACGCTGTGGTCGGTAAGTAAAACACCCAAGCCCTTCTTTTTAAGTTTGATAATAATCTCTTGAGTTTCAAATACGGCAATAGGATCTACTCCGCTAAAGGGCTCATCTAAAAGAATAAAGCTGGGATTGGTAACTAAAGCTCGAGTTATCTCCAGCCTTCTTCTTTCTCCTCCCGAAAGTGTGTAGGCCTTATTTTTGGCAAGATAAGAGATGTTCAATTCCGCCAACAGCTTCTTCAGACGTCTGGTGCGCTCTCTACGCGAAATGTTCAAACTCTCCAAAATCGCCATAATATTTTCTTCCACGCTAAGTTTGCGAAATATTGAAGACTCCTGCGCCAGATAACCAATTCCACGGCGAGCACGTTGATACATCGCCAGAGAGGTTATATCTTTATCGTTAAAAATGACCTTGCCTTCATCGGGAGCGATTGCGCCTACAACCATATAGAAACTAGTAGTCTTGCCCGCACCGTTAGGGCCTAACAGGCCGACAATCTCTCCTTTTTGTACAGTTATATTAACTCGGTCTACCACCCGACGGCCGTTGTAGGCTTTAACTAAATTTTTTGTCTCCAGTAAACTCATCTGATCAGTTTCCCATTAATTGACTAAAATCTTCTGTAGAATAAATAACTAGTTTCGGCTGGCCGGTAAGCGTAAGCTTTCCGGTGTCGGTGTCATAAACCGCCTTCTGGCTATAGGTGATGTTGGCTCCACGATGAATCTCTACATCTCCGGTGGCTATGACCTTCTCGATGCCCATTCCTCCCATGCCCGCTAACTGTTCATCGCCTTGAGCCTGAGTGGAAAAATATATATCTATCCGCTCAGCAAAAATCTCGCCGCGATTATCTTTGACTTTAACATTGTCGTGGAAAATAGCCAGATTATTTTCATATTCAACTTTTAAAGGGCCATCAGAGGTAATTACAATGTGACCTTGCCTCTGTGCTGAATCAGCCGGCTCATCTAGAGATAATTGTACGGTTACGTCTTTCTTCAACTGCACCATATTTAATGCAGGCTGGGCAATAAGGCCTATACCCCGCGCCCGAATCATCCCTCTTACTATCTCTACCGGCACCTCGCTGGTAAGTACTCCGTTCTGGGCATCCCAATCCAATGAATCTGTAGTCAGAGTTGCCCCATCGTCGGTAGTGGCCTTAACATTTTTCTCTAAGTGCACATTATTGTCTACCCGGTTTAAGCTACCCTCATCGGCCACAATGGTCATGTCTGTGCTTTTTCCGTACACCTTACTGGTTATATCAGTCAACTTAATTTCTTCAGTCATAATATCGGCGCTTTTGCCTGCTAAATCCCATTGCTTTTTCCCGCCTTTGGTGTAACCGCTTAGCGAAAAGCTGGAAAGCATCTCATCAGGGGATTCTTCTAACTCTTCCTTCGAACCGGAAGCCTTCTCAGGAAGGGCTAAGCCTCTGGGGCCCTGCTCTTCTCCAGCACAACCCATGGCAAATAGCAAAGCGCAAATGACAAAACACAAACAAAAAACATTTGTTCTGAAAGTCCTCATTGGAATTTAAATCAGGAATCTCTTGATTAACTTATGCCATTTGTTCTGGGCACGTAAAATAATTTCGATTACCTCTCTTACTGCACCCCTGCCGCCTTCTTTTTTTGTTACATAATGGCTAAGTTTCTTTACTTGAGAACAGGCATTGGCTACAGCACAAGCTAATCCAGCCCGCTTGAGTATCGGTAAATCCAGCAAATCATCGCCGATAAAGCAGGTCTCTTTAGTGCTCAACTTATATTTTTTTAGAATCTGCCGAAAGGGTACGATTTTATCAATAGCCCCTTGTTTAACTTCTACTGCACCGATATCGCGGCCTCTTTTTAAGACCGCACCAGAGACCTTAGCAGTAATTAAAGCTACCTTTATACCAGCCTGGTGTAGGAGCGCCAAACCCATCCCGTCAAAAACATTAAAACATTTAAGCTCCCTACCACGGCTATCGTAGATAATCTCTCCTTTAGTCATTACCCCATCGACGTCCAGAATGAGCATCTTAACTCTTTTGGCTCTTTGTTTAACTGTCATACCAGGCCTGCCTTCAAGAGATCTTGTACATCTAAAAGCCCAATAGGCTTACCCTGATTATCTACAACAGGAAGCTCATCTATCTTTTTGCTCTGTAATATCCCCAAGGCTTCGGCAGCTAAACTATCTTCTTTAATCGTAGTAGGGTTTTTAGTCATTGCATCCTTTATTTTGCTCATAGATAAATTGGGGTTCTCTTCCAGATGGCGCCTGAGATCTCCATCCGTAAATATTCCCACGAGATTACCTTTTTTATCAACAACACTGGCACTACCTGCGCGGGCAGTGGTAATGGCTAAAAGTACATCTTTGACTAGAGTACCTTCTTTTACTAAAGGGTTACTAGGGCCCTTACGCATTATGTCCTTTACTTTAAGCAAAAGCCTCTTGCCCAAATTGCCTCCGGGATGAAAAAAGGCAAACTCCTCTTTCTTCAGGCCCTTCTTTTCTAAAACCGCTATAGCCAGGGCATCCCCCATTGCCAACATCGCTGTAGTGCTGGCAGTAGGAACTAGTCCTAAAGGGCAGGCCTCTTCACGCACACTTACGTCCAGTGTAATATCGCTGTTTTTGGCCAGCGTAGATTTTAGATTGCCGGTTAAAGAGATAAGCTTAACCCCGATCTTTTTGATTGTGGGCAAAAGGCGCAAGATTTCTTCTGTTTCTCCGCTACTGGAGACGGCTATGACTACATCCTTTCTGATCACCCGGCCTAAATCACCGTGAATGGCCTCAGCCGGATGCAACCAAAGACTGGGATGGCCGATAGAAGAAAGGGTAGCTGAAATCTTCTGGCCAATTATTCCTGCTTTACCCATACCCGTGACCACAATCCTACCCTTACAAGCATAGAGATATTCAACAGCTCTCTGGAAGTTTACGTCTAGGCGCTTGATCAAACTAGATATGGCTTCAGCTTCAACTCTTAAAACCTCTTTTGCCC
>JAMXCY010000075.1 GCA_024543015.1 Candidatus Omnitrophota bacterium
GCCATAGTCAAAATCCTGCAGCGTATATTTAAAGCCGGCTTTTTTACTGACTGCCTCCAGTACTTTCAAGCCTTCTCTGATTACTTCCGGCCCTGTTCCGTCTCCGCCAATTACAGCTATTTTGTATGCTTTTTTCGTACCCACCTGATCAATCCTCCTGCCTCTACCAACTCCTGCATAAACTTAGGAAAGGTTTGTGCCTGATAGACTTCGTCTTTATTTAAGTCCTTAATTACACCTTTGTCTAATTCTATTTGCAACAAACTATTTTTTAAAATTTTGTATGCCTGTTTGCACTCTAAAATCGGCAGTCCGATATTAATCGCATTGCGGTAAAAAATCCGGGCAAAACTTTCGGCAATCACACAACTAATCCCGCAGGCCTTGATTGAAACCGGGGCATGTTCACGGGAAGAGCCACAACCAAAATTTTCACCGGCTACAATAATATCGCCTTTTTTTACGTGTCTGGCAAATCCCGGCTCTATCCCCTCCATACAGTGCCTGCCCAATTCTTTAGGGTCACTCGTACTTAAGAAACTGGCTGGAATTATCTCATCCGTATTAACGTTATCGCCGAATTTATGTACTTTACCTTTTAGTTTCATTACCGGTGCTAGATTTTAGAGTTAGAGATTGTTTTCTTAGAAAGGATGTTTTCAATGAAGTTTTCTGGATATTTGTTTATAGATATCTTTTCTATGCCCTACGGTCAATATTAAGACCAAAATTTCTTTATGGTCTGCCTTGTAAATTATCCTGCAATCTCCTGAACGATACGAAGACAGGCCTTTCAATTCTTGAATAAGGTGTTTGCCAATTTCTGGATTACTAGCTATACGCTCTACAGCTTCTTTAATTTGGCGCTGTTTTTTGAGAGGTAACTTATCTATAGCGGTTTTAGCCTCTTTGGTGTAGAGTATTCTATGCATTCTTGAAGACATCTTTGTGGGGGTAGAGATTTCCTCTCTGGATGTCTTCTTCTGCCCTCAAGATAGAGCGCAGTAATTTCTGGTCGGCCTTGATTTCCAGGGTTTCTAATTCTTCGGGAGAAAGCATAATCGCCTCCGGTTTGCCATTTTTGGTTATAATTAGGTGCTTACCCATATGTGAAATTCTCTTAATTAATTCCGGAAGTCTTCCCCTTACTTCTGAAACAGGCATAATATAATCCATAATTTTTACCTCCACTTAAATTGTACAATATTTTGTACAATTTGTCAAGAGCCCTTTTATGAACTAAGGAGACGTTGTCCAAATCCATCGGGACAGTGCACCTTAGCAACAGACACTGTCTAAATCTCTTCAGGATGCGCGATTTGGCCTTTGATAGCGCTGGCTGCGGCTACTGCCGGATTACTCAAATAGACCTCGGAGCTTAAGGCGCCCATCCGGCCACGAAAATTACGATTAGTAGTGGCAATGGCCACTTCATTCTCACCCAAGATACCCATATGTCCGCCAAGGCAGGGCCCACAGGTCGGCGGACAAACAGTTGCTCCGGCTTTAATAAATATATCCATCAAGCCGGCCTTTAAGGCCTGGCGATAAATCCGTTGGGTGCCGGGAAAAATCAGCAATCTCACTCGTGAGTTAACCTTTCGACCTTTTAAAACTCGCGCAGCCAAGATCAAATCAGATATCCGTCCATTCGTGCAGGAGCCAATCACTGATTGATCAATGTTTACATTCCCTAGTTTACTCACCGCTTGCACATTGCTGGGCAAATGCGGACAAGAAACTTGAGGTTCCATCTTGCTCAGATCATATGCCCTGACATCGCAATAAGAAGCTCCTTTGTCGCTATGGTATATTTTTTCACCTACGCCTGAATTAGTATATCTGCGGGTAATCTCATCAGTTTCAATTATTCCAGATTTTCCTCCGGCCTCAACAGCCATATTGCAGATAGTAAATCTATCATCCATAGCCAAATTCCTAATTACAGGTCCTGAAAATTCCATAGCCTTATACAGGGCCCCGGAGACTCCAATGTCTCCTATTGTGTTAAGAATCAGGTCCTTACCGCCCACCCATTTTTTAAGCTTACCATAATAGATAAACTTGATTGATTCAGGAACGCGCAGCCAAACCATACCCGTAATCCAGGCCGCGGTTAAATCCGTTGAGCCTACACCTGTGGAAAAAGCACCCAATGCACCATAAGTGCAGGTGTGCGAATCAGCGCCAATAACTAAGTCTCCGGGCGTAACCAAGCCTCGCTCAGGCAAAAGCACATGTTCAATACCGCCATCTCCCAGGGGATAAAAATGCTTAATTTTATAATCGCGGGAAAAATCTGCCAAGAGCTTACTTTGCCTGGCACTAGCTGCATCTTTATTAGGCACAAAGTGGTCGCAAACCAGCACTACTCTCTTGCGGTCAAATACCTTCTTTATCCGGGCTCCTTTAAATTTGGCAATAGCCAAGGGCGCTGTAATGTCATTTCCTAAAGCTAAATCCACCCGGGCATTAATAAATTCGCCTGGCGAGATAAACCTCTTATCTGTATGCGCTAATAATATTTTCTCTGTAATGGTTAATCCCATCTCTAGACAACGCTTCCTTTGGGAACAACGACAATCCCTGAATCGGTAACTGTAAACTTTCTTTTATCTTCTGCCGAATTATAACCGATCTTAGCACCTTGAGAAATCCGGACATTTTTATCAATTATTGCCCGCTTAATTTTGGCATATCTGCTTATCTCGGTGCCTTCCATAATAATTGAATCATAAACTTCAGAAAAACTATTAACCCGCACACAGGGAGATAAAATAGAATATTTTACTCTACCGCCACTGATGATGCAGCCGTTAGCAATTAAAGAATTAATCGCCTGGCCAACGCGGGCCTTGTTCTGCTCTCCACCCCAAACTGTTTTCACTGGCGGAAATTGCCCTTCATAAGTACGGATAGGCCAATCTTTATCATAGAGATTAAACTCGGGCGTAACCTTGACCAGGTCCATATTGGCAGCGTAATAGGCCTCAGTGTCTCCCACGTCTCGCCAGTATTGGGGTTTGTTGGTCTTTGGGTCTTTAAAATTATAGGCAAAGACTTTTTTGGACTTCTTGATCATTTGCGGAATTATATTTTTACCGAAGTCGTGCTGGCTGTGAGTATTCTGCGCATCTTCTTTTAACTCTTCCACCAGTGTCTCTCGATTAAAAACATATATCCCCATGGAGGCATAGACAAAATCAGTGTGCCTAAAAATAGTTTTTGGTTCTACTGGCTTCTCCAGAAAACCCTTCACTCGCATGCGGCGTTCAACCTCAATAATACCTAAGCGTGAGGTCTTCTCCTTAGGAGTTTCCACAACCGCCACTGTCAGTTCAGCGCCACTTTTGCGATGCACTGCAATCATCTGGGCATAATCCATTTTGTAAACATGGTCGCCGGCCAAAATTAAGACATAATCCGGCTCCTCTTCATGGACCAGATAGAGATTCTGATAAATGGAATCCGCCGTGCCCAGATACCAGATTTCGCCGATTCTTTGCTGTGCCGGCAGGGCATCAATATATTCGCCTAATTCGCTATTTAAAATATTCCAGCCCATAATCAAATGGTGATTAAGCGAACTGGATTTGTACTGGGTAAGCACGCAAATCTTGCGCAACCCGGAATTGATGCAATTGCTTAAGGTAAAGTCGATAATCCGGTAAATCCCGCCAAAGGGAACCGCCGGTTTTGTTCTTTCTCTAGTCAGAGGAAAAAGCCGCTCGCCCTTTCCTCCGGCCATAATAAATGTGAGAACTTTGTTCACCTGACAATCCTATAAGTTGGATAGGCAAATTTAATGCTTCTTTCGTTGGTAAAGTCTTCTAAGATACTGCGGGAAATCCTATCCTGAGTGGTGCGTCTCTCCCGTACTGCGGTTAAGTAGCGCAGCGTAAGCTCTACGCCATGATCAATAATTTTTACATAGACAATTGGCGTAAACTTTTCATAATAAATCATATATTCTTTGGCCATCCGCTCAATCGAGGCCTGTACACGCACCTGGAGCTTGTCCAGTTCGGGACTAGCGTAACGCAGGATAATTTCCTTAGCCTTCTGCCAATCGCTTTCAAAGGTCACCACTACTTTGATTTCGTTCCAAATAAATTCAAAGCCCTTGGTATAGTTGAAAACCCGCTGCTTAAACACATTGCTATTAGGCACATGCACTACCCGACCTGTGCTCTGGTCGCCAGCTACCCAATTACCCACCTCCAGAAGAGCCGTTTGAAACATGCGCACATCAATTACATCTCCCTTGACCGCACCAATTTCAATTCGATCCCCAACACTAAAAGGGCGTTTAAAGATTATTAAAAGCCAGCCGGCAAAACAGAGAATAACCTCCTGCAAGGCCACTACAAGACCGGCGCCAATAATACTAATTACCACCGCCATTGATCTTATACCTTCTAACCAAAATAGCATGGCCAGGGCAAAAATCATCAACACGGTTGTGTAAAGGGCAATCTTACGGGCGTTGTGACGTCTGCGCAGGTCCTTTACCTGCCTGTTGATAAAGCTGATAATCAGAGTCCCGAGAAGATAAATCGCTAAAGCAAAAAACAAAAACTGGATAGAGTCATTACTAAAGAATGCGCTTATCTTCTGAAACATTTTGCACCTCCTTAATGAGCACGCGACTTATGTTCGTGTGAGTATTAATTCGGCCATAGACTTATGTCCTAAGCGTGGTCGAAGAACATAAGTCTAGACCTCATTAATTATAACTAAAGGTTACTTAAATTGCAAGATGATATACCAAATATTATCTTTGTCTGCCAGCTCTTCTCTAATTTTATCGACCAGTGAGGAACAATTACAGTCTGTTGATAATTGCGCTCAAAACCTTCTTCGGAAGCAGAAATAGTCTCTAAAGGATGGGACCAAAGATCCGGCTTTTTGTCAAAACTAAAGCTCACCTTTACGCCCCTGAGTTCATCTTTAAGGCACAATTCCTTAATCTCCTTAACGGTTACGTCTTCCTTCAAGGAAAAGGTTTTCTCTTCTGATCCTGCTTGAGAACACAGATGATTAGGATGTTCCTGGCTTTCTGACGAAATATTAAACTCAACGGCAAAAATGGCCTCCAGAGGCTTGGCCGTTAAGTTCTGCAGTGTGTATTCGATGGCAATTTGCGCATCTTTGTTATTTAAAGACAGCTGTTTAGTTATTGTTATCGGAATCTTACTGCCTTTATAATTTACTGTGGCCACTCTTTCTAAGATTACCCGTGCTTGTTGTCCGGTTTCTTCCTGCCGAACAGAATATTGCGAACCAATAAATTCTCCGAGTTCTTCATAACGGCCTTGCTTAAACTCCTTCAGGCTCAATTTTTTAGGCAAAAAATGGTCCAGGAGCGAAAGGCGCCTGTAGGCATCGTAAACCAAAAAGTTAGTCAAGCCTTTTTCTTTACTGCGCAGCAAATCGTGGATACCGCTAACTTTCTTTTTTTTCAGCCGGAATGTTTTTTTGACCCTGGTTTTAATCTGCTGATGATAGGCCTCCGGCCTTCTGGTCATCACATCCATCAGGTTAACGCACTTCGGTATATAGTCCAGTTCAAAGATTCCTCCTCCGAGTTTCGGCGTAATAAACACGTTTAAAAGTGGATTCTTGATAATTAACTCATCCGTGCCATCTTTATCAAAATCAAAGGTCTCTATCTCTATCCAGCGAGATTCCTTTTTTTGCTCGGCAAGAGATTGCGCGGTAAGCAAATTTTTATAGGTAATATGCCTGAGATGCCCTAAGTATATTCCTCCGAATACGCCGTGCCAATAAGGGCAATTGCATTGGCCCATATAGAG